>NZ_CP146003.1:600000-900000 GCF_038095975.1 Mesomycoplasma ovipneumoniae
CGGTCAAATTAATTTTTTTGCTAACTGTTGCATTAGTTTTAGGATCGCTAACAAAAACTAAAACATCATTAATTGCGCTATTTTCAACTTTTACATCTTTTAAGTCAAAACTAATTTCAAAGCCGTTATTTTTTAGCTCATCAAAGTTAAAAACTGTCGCTAAATCCAAACTATATAAAGGATTTGTCGCTAATTCAAGCGCTGATTTTGCTGATAAATCACTAAAATTAGTTTGAATTTTGACCTTATCTAGCAGTCCAAAAACTTGTTGTTTATCAATTGAACTAGCAGAATCAAGTTTGAAATCTTTAGGTTTTTCAGCAACTTTTTCAAAATATGATTTATTATAACTATTAAATCCAAGGGCAATACCGACAACTGTTGAAGCAAAAATTGTCGTTCCTAAGCCAATTGTTATTATTTTAATATGCTTTTTTGCAATCATTTTAATTCCTTATTTTAACTTTGATCTGTACTTTCTGATGTTGAATCACTTGGAGTTTGACTCGTGCTAACTTGTTTAATTACAGTAATATTGAATTTTTTTGAATAACGATATTTTTCTTCTTTTGGTTGTTCGGTAGGTGGGGTAGCTGGAGATTGTTCCACTGCTGGAGCTGGGGAAGGTGTTGGACTTTCGGAAGCTAAAACTTGTTTTGTTTCAACAGTTTCAGAATCAGTTCATCCACTATTTTGTTGTTGACCGGTTTCGGCTTGACCTGAAGCAGTTCCACTATTTTCTTGTTGTTGATCGGTTGTGCCTTGATCTGAAGTGCTTCCATTATCACTTTTTTCTTGATCAGTTTGGGTTTGATCTGAACTTTCATCGTCTTTTTTTGGTTCTTGATCTGTTTTTTCTTCAGCAGTAAGTTGATCTAGATAAGATTCTGGAATTCCTACTTGAATTGTGATAAGTTTTTTATTTGGATCCTTTAAAATATCATCCTTAATTTCGATGTTAATTTTTAATTTAGGACTATCTTTTTCTGTTGAAGTAAATAAACTAGTAAAACTTTTGTTAAGAATTTGGCTAATTTCTGCGCCAAATTTTGGTAATTTTTGTGTAAGTTCGTCTTGTTTTTCTTGTTCTTCTTGTTTAGGTTCAACAGGGGTTTGAGTTTCGCTCTCACCTTCTGTTGTCGCAGCTTCTTGAGTTGGTTGTTCAACTTGAGGTTGTTCAGGCTCGCTAAAAAGATTTACGGTAACTTTTGGTTCTAAATTTTGTAAAGAAATACTAGAAACCAAAGCTGCTCGAACTGTAACACTTTCACCTGATCCGCCAGTAGTTGTGCCATTTTGATTAGTTAATTTATCAAAATCTTCGGCACTTAGGTGAATTGTTTGGTAAGAAACGGGAATTGCATCGATTATTTGGTCGAGTTTTTTGGTAACTTCGTTAATTTTTGCAGTTTTTTCGTCAATTGTTTTGAGTATTAGTGTGGTTTTTGGACTTTCAAAAAGTGGAGAACTAATTCTTCCAAATTCATCCTTTATTCCTAATTTGTAATAATAGTTAATAGCTTTATATTTTTTTGAAATATCTTCATTTTGGGAAGAAGAGTTTTGTTTTTTAATTTCCTCAAGATCACTCAGTGAAATTTCATCATTTGGCTCAAAAATAATTTCTGAATCTAGAAGAGCAATTTCTGACCAATTTTGATAATTATTTAGAATTCCTGCTTTGTAATAAAAAGCACTAATTACATCTGCTAAAGTTTCAAAATTAGCGATATTTTCGTCAATTTTTTCAAATTTTGCAATTTGATCATTTTTTTGGTCAAAAAGGTTTAGACTTGTCAATGATTCAAGAATTTTTTCATCATTTTTTAAAGTTGAAATTTTGGTTTTAACATCTTTAGGTAAAAATAATGTTGATACAAATCCTGAATTTTCAAGGTTGCTATATTGATTGTTAAAGCTAAATTTCTTAAAATTCCTTGAATTAAGTCTAACTTGTCTTGCACTTTCAAAAATTTTATTTCAATTAAAATTATAATCTCTGTCAAGATCAACAAAATTAAAAATTAGGCCTGATGTTTTTAAAAAATCAACAAATGCTTGAACTACAATTCTAGGATTTTGTTTTGCTAAAAATGAATAAAAAGCACCAGTTTCATTAGCATTTTGCAAAAATTCGGTGGAATCTAACGAAATTGTACCGGTTTTTTGCGCATGTAGTGAGTTATCGCTCTTAAAACTATTTGCATAGTCAAATGGGAAAATTAATGTCCCAGTTCAAGCTTTGATTAAACTTTCGTGATTTGAATAATTGTAATTATAACCACTTATAGTTCGAAGATGACGACTTAATTTTTCAAAATCATTATCTTGAATTAGTTGATCAATTTCCTTTTTACTATAAGGATTGTTAGAATCTAGTAAAAAGTATTTGTATTTTGGTTGTTTTTTGGTTTGAGTATTACCTTCAGCTTGGGTAGTAGATTCGGGTTGGGCTGTTGTGTCAGTTGCGTCTGTTGCTGTAGATTGGTCGGTTGTTGTAGATTCGGTGGAATTCTCTTCTTGTACAGCAACTTGTTTTGCATCCGATTCTTCATTTTCTTCAGTTTTTTTAACTTCAGGAAGCTGTTTTTTATCTTTAGCAGTTTCATCTTTTTTGAGCATTTTTAAATCAAAATTTTGATTTAAAAAAAGCAAATAGCGTCCATCGTCAATTTTTTGGTCGCTATTTTCATCAATAATGCTAAAGTTTTCTAGGTTAAGAACACCTAATTTTTCTTCAACTATTTCCGATGAGTCTTTACCATAAAATTTCTCAGAAATTTGAATTCTATAAGGTAATTTTAAGTGAAATTTACTGTCATTTTTAGAAATTTCAACATTAAAAGGATCAAAAACTAAATTAACACCTTCATTAGGTAATTTATTTGATGAATTTTTTAATCCAATATTCAAAGGTTTTTCTAAAACTTGATTGATTATTTGAACGATTTCTTTATTAATTTTTTTGTTTTTTATGTCAAAATTCGATAAGGTGAATTTTGTCTGTAATAAATTTAGAAAATCTAGAACACTAATATTGACTAATTTTTTAGATTCAGTATTTGATAACTCGATACTTTCTATTAAAGATTTTGAATTTGTAAATAATGAGTTTCCTTCATTGTCAACAATTCTAACTGGTTCAATTCAACTTTTAACTTCAGGAAAATCAAGTAGTTTTTGAGCTTCTAAACTAAATTCAGCTTTTAAAAATAGATTTAAAAAACCTCTACCATCAACAAAGGCATATTCATTTGTTAACTGATTTTTTTCAAAGGAAAAATTAAAGATTTTATTATTAGAATCAGGGATTAAATTTTCCTCACTATTATATAGATCAAATAAAATATGCTTGATTTGTGGTAATAATTTACTTATTTTATTTTCAAGTTCCTTTGAAGTGCGGGCTAAATTCAAAAAACTTGATATATCCTCAGCTCGCTTTAGAAAAATGTTGTCATTTAAAGTCGCCTGGTTATTTCCCGAATCAGCTGAGAATTCTTTGGTTGAGTTTTTATCTTTTAGACTAGAAAATTTAATCTGAAAAAGTTCGATAATTTTTTGTAACTTAGAGCTAAAATTTGAGCGTAAAAACTGTGATTTTTGCAAAAAACTAATTTCTTGAGAATAAATATCTGACTGCACAAAACTTTGGTCAGGTAGCTTTTGTTTAACTTGATATTTGATTTCAAAACTTCGACTATCATCATTTGCTGTAATATCAACGAATTTTAAGTGTGGTTTATGAATATCAACTTCATTAGTGAGATCAATTTTTTGGTTTAGATCATTTGTTTTTTGAAAAACATCAACAAGACGACTAAGATCGAGATCCTTTTGTTTGTTTCCATTTTCATCAAAAATTATGTTTTTTATACTATAATAATCATCATTAGCAGATAAATCGCCTAATTTAAATGAGACTAAGTTAATTTTTTTGGCAAAATTTTGAACATTTTCTCGCGGATTACCTGAATAAGAAATCCGAGTAGTTAAAACAGCGGTAGCTGTGAAAACCCCAATTCCAAAAAGACTAACTGCTATTCCCGTTTTTGACAAAATATTTTTTCTCAAAACATTAAATAGTGATTTTTGTTTAGGTTTACTCATAATCATATAATTATACCCCAAAGTAAAATTAAATCTATATTAATTTAAAAAATTAAGCCCAATTTTTGCATTAAAATCATGATGCAAAAATTGCTGATCATAAATTTTCTAATTTTTTCCCGAGTTTCACGATTTGATGAGCTAATCTTAAAAAATGTCTTGTTTTTCGCCTTTGTTAACTTTTTGGCAAAAGTTAATTACCTATTATAAAACAATGACAAAAATCAATTTATGATAAAACAACAAAAATCATAGAAAATATAACTACTATTTAAACTCAACGCAAAAAGAAAACTCATTTTTATTTGCATTGAGCCTAAAAAAACATATGAAGTTTTGAAAGAACAATAATTAAAAGCCTTAAATTTGTAGATTTCTAAACGGTCAAATTTAAGGCATTCCATCATATTTAAAAATATAATGGATAATTCGCATTTTCTGATTTTTTTATGGCAAAAACATAACTAATTCCCCCTTAATTCTAAAATCCAAATTTATTAATTATTCTTAAGTGTGACTCATTATAACATAATTTTTTCTTTGACCAAGCATTTTTTTTTTTTTTTTGCAAAGGGTTACTTTTAAAATAATAAAAATTAAGATTTTAGCTCAAAAAACCCGATTTACGGGCATTTTTGTGTATTTGTATTCACTAAAAAGTGAATTTTTGCCTTCAAACTGTCAAACTCGGGGGTTTTTATATCGGCTAAATTATTTACTCAGCTCTTAAAAAAATAAATAGGCACAAAAAATTCAGCAACTTTTGCAAATAAACAAAATATTTATTTTTGAATAAACAAAAATAAAGAATCTAAAATTTTAAAAAAAAGAATTTAAAATGTTTAGTATCAAAGTTTTTCATCATCAAAAAGATCAGCATGCATTTTCTCATCATCGCGAGATTTCTCGCTGTACTCACTGCGAAAATCTGTTTTATCAATCTCTTTAAAATAGTTATTTTTTTCTCAATAATTTAAAGAAAAATCAAAGTGTCTTTCTAAAATCAATTTCTTTTCTTGTTGGTTATATAAAATCGAATTTTCTACAAAATCATCAAAATACTCAAATTCATGAGTTGTGTCTTCTTGATATTTTTTAATTGCATCACGATATAAAATTAGTTCTTCCATAGAAGATTCAATTACATTTTTATTTAAATAATTTGATTTTGATGGGGAAGAAAAAACAAACTGCGGATCTTGGTTATTTCGCAAAAAAATATCTTGTTCAAGTTTGACTAATTTTTGTTTAAAATAATATTTTAAAATTTTATATTTGCCTTGAAAAATATCGTCATATAAATTTGAATGGCCAACTCAGTAATAAATTTTTTGCCCGTCAACATACAGTAAAATGAAATTTTTTAGCGAAATGGGTGAAATTCAACCAGTGTTGGTGCTATAAGCAGAACGATAATACGGTTTAAACCAAAAAACTGGCTTTTTTGAGTCAAATTGGGAAATTATTTCATCAAAAAGGCCATATTCTTGCCCGCCAAAGTAAAAAATTTGGAAATTTTGCGGTTTTAGTTTTGCCCAACTTGGCAAAATAAAATAATCAGGTTCAGCAAGATTGACATTCTCAGTGTCCATATGATATCTAGGACCAAATAAAATTTGCAACAAATAGATAAATTCAATTTTATTTGTTCATTTATTCAAATTATCATAATAAAATTGACCTAATTTATCAAAAAGGTTGATGCAAAATTTTCGATATTCAAGACCGAATTTATCAAATCAACTAAGAATAAATTTATCCCGATTTTCAATGTTTAGATCAAGCCTTTTAATCCCGTATTTTTCAAATTTTTTAAGCAAATTTTCATAAGTTTCAAAAGTAAATACATTTTGAATTGGTTCAATTCGGGTTTTTTCGCCAAAATTATAATTCTCTTTTAACAACAAATTGTAGATATTTTCTACGTTTTGTCCTAAATATTGTTTGTTTATATCTACAAATTTTGAATTATATTCATATCTTTTTGATAAAAAATCAAAGATTTTTTCACGATAATTTCATAAATTTTTTGGCTTTGCATAAGGGATACTTTCTTTGATTTCCTTAATTATCAGATTCTCAATTTTTTTTAGTTCATCTTTTGATTTGAACATTTTTTGAAAAACTGCAGGAAAGGAAATCGAAAACTCACATTTTTCAGTGTCACCAAAATTTTCGAAAGCGACGATTAGTACTCTAAAATCTTTAGTCTCATAGGGAGTGTCCGAAAAATAGGGTTCTCATTTATACTCATCACTTAGATTTTCTTTGTTTCGACAATAATCCTCATCAGTTCATCTACGGGACAAACACCTAATTTCATCATAAAAATCAAAGTCTTTTAATTTTTTTAAAAAAAAGACTGTTTTTGGGATATCTTCTAGTCTTAAATTATAAATATATTCATCACGTTTGTAATCTATGCCAATAATAGACTCAATTGGATTATCTACAACCGCGCAAGAATCCATGACATAAACTCATAAAAAGTCTGGAATTGTTCCATATTCATTATTACAATCATTGTGAAAATCTTCATCAGAAAATATCCGTTCAATTAAGCAATGACTTTTAATATCAATTTCTAAATATTTTAGTTCTTTTAATTGTTTTTTTTGATTTGGACTTCAAATCTATTTGGTATTACATATAAAAAATGTACCTTTTCTACATTTAACATTTTATCCCTATCTACACGTTTCTTTTTAAGTCTTACTCTTCTTACATGATAACTTGGGAAAAAAATTTTTGTATATGATTTTGGATTAGATTGTTTATCAGGAATCTCAAAAGCGTTTTTAGGGTCGGTTCAATCAATAGAATCATGAGCAAGTCCACTTCCGGTAACAAAAGGACCTTTAGTAAAACCGGGATCTTTATTTAAATTATTATTTGATAATGCTAGCCATCAGTTTCCTACAATCAAATTTGCTGTATCTCTTGTTTTTTCAGCCAAATTTCACATAACTAATCAATTAAATGAATAAAAATCAATAGGTGATTTTAATTTTTCTTCCATATTTTCGCGGTCTCTTTTATTTTTATTGATTTTAGCTTTTACCGAACTAGGCAGAAAAGTACCAATAACAATTTGGGTTAATTTTGATTGGGCTAGCAAACTTCCAACCGCTCAAAGTCAGGCACATTTTTCCAAATAAACATAAATTCAACTGACAAAATTGCATTTTTTAAATAAATAAGAATTTAAAAAATGCAAGTTAAGAATTTTAAAAATAAACTTAAATCTTTTATCTTTAAATTCAGTAATTAACAAAAAGATCTACGATTCCCCTTCTATCTCAATAAATTTTTTGCTTTTATAACCGCGAAAATCTACTCTTGCAATTTCATTATAATATTCAGTCCTATCATCATTATCTCAAGAAAAGAGAAGGTGTTGTTGTAAAATTAATTCTTTTTCTTGTTGGGTATATAAATTAGTATTTTCTAGAAAGCGTCTAAAAAACCCAAATTCATGGTCTATTTCTTTTAGATATTTATTCAACGCATCCCGATATAAAATTAATTCTTCCATAGATGATTCCATCACATTTTTATCTAAATCGATTTGCCTTGGCGATCTAGAAACATAGAACTCCGGATCCTTCCCATCACGCAGAAAAATATCTTGTTCAAGTTTGACCAATTTTTGTTTGA
Source organism: Mesomycoplasma ovipneumoniae (assembly GCF_038095975.1). NCBI lineage: Bacteria > Bacillati > Mycoplasmatota > Mycoplasmoidales > Metamycoplasmataceae > Mesomycoplasma > Mesomycoplasma ovipneumoniae. Next base: position 607,768 of record NZ_CP146003.1, read on the forward strand.
AATAATATTTTAAAATTTCGTATTTACCTTGATAAATATTATTATATAAATTTGAATGACCAAATCAGTAATAAATTTTTTGACCATCAACATTCAATAAAATGAAATTTTTTAATGCAATTGGCAAGATTCATGCATCGCCAGCCCCATAGGCGGAGTAGTAATATGGTTGAAATCAAAAAACTGGCTTTTTTGAGTCAAATTGGGAAATTATTTCATCAAAAAGGCCATATTCTTGTCCACCAAAGTAAAAAATTTCGAAATTTTCAAGTTTTAATTTTGCTCAGCTTGGCAAAATAAAAAAATCAGGTTCAGTAGGATAATAAAAATCTCAATCTTCAACTCAATATTTAGGGCCAAATAAAATTTGCAACAAATAGATTAATTCGATTTTATTTGTCCAATTATTCGCATGATCATAATAATTTTTTCCGTCTTCACCAAAAAGTTTGATGCAATATTCGCGATATTCCGGACCAAATTTATCAAATCAACTAAGAATAAATTTATCACGATTTTCAATATTTAAGTTAAGTTTTTTGATCCCGTATTTTTCAAATTTTTTAAGCAAATTTTCATAAGTTTCAAAAGTAAATACATTTTGAATTGGATCAATTTGCGTTTTATCACCAAAATTATAATTCTCTTTTAATAACAAATTGTAGATATTTTCTACATTTTGTCCTAAATATGCTTTATTTATGTCTAGAAATTCTGAGTTATATTCATATCTATTTGATAAAAAATCAAAGATTTTTTCGTGGTAATTTGCTAAATTTTTCGGCTTTGCATAAGGAACACTTTCCTGAATTTCCTTAATAATTAAAGCTTCAATTTCTCTCAATCTGCTTCTTGATTTAAATATTTTTCAAAAATAAGCAGGATAAGAAATTGAAAATTCGCATTTTTCAATATCATCAAGGTTTTCAAATACAACAACAACTTTTTTAAAAGCTTTACCATCGCGTAAAGCAGATGCGGAATAAAGATCAGATTTATAAACAACATTTTCTTCTTCGTTTATTTCACAATATTCAATGTGGTGGCAGTCGCCAATTAAACACTTAATATCGTTATGAAAATGAAAATCTTTGAGTTTTTTGGAAAAAAACGCACTTTTCGGGATATCTTCTAGTTTTAAATTATAAACATAATCTTCTTGTTTATAATTTAAACTAATAATTCTTTCAATTGGATTAGGATCGAAGATGTTATCATAAAGATAATTGGATAAAAAATTTGTAAATGGATAATTATTATAATAACAATCAGAAGTTAAATCAACATCATCCTTAGTCATATTGCCAACTGAACAACGACTTTTAATGTTAATTTCTATATATTTTAGTTTAATTAATTGTTTTTTTGCCTTAGTTACTAAATCTAATTGCTTCTCCATATAAAAAATGCACCTTTTCAACATTTAACATTTTTTCTCTTGGTATAAATTCCCTCTTTCCGAATTTTCGCTTTATCATTCTTGCTCTCCTTACATGATAACTGGGAAAATATATTTTTACGTATGATTGGCGATTATCGGTTAGATTTTGTGAGTGTTTTAAACTAAAAAAGTAGTTTAAAAATTTCATAATTTTGCTTTTTAAGTTAAAATTTTATCTTTCTTAGTTAAAACACTAGCAAAAATTAAGACAGAGGGTTGAATTTAACACTTCAAAGCAGCATTTTTGCAAGTAAACATAAATTCAACTATCAAAATTGCTATTTTTAAATAGATAAAAATGAAAAACAAGTTAAGAATTTTAAAAATAAACTTAAATCTTTTGTCTTTAAATTCATTAATTAACAAAAAGATCTACTATTTCCCTTTTATCTCAATAAATTTTTTGCTTTTATAACCGCGAAAATCTACTCTTGCAATTTCATTATAATATTCAGTTCTATCACCATTATCTCAAGAAAAGAGAAGGTGTTCTTGTAAAATTAATTCTTTTTCTTGTTGACTATATAAATTAGTATTTTCTATAAAGTCTGTAAAATACCCAAATTCATGGTCTGTTCCTTTTAGAAATTTATTCAACGCATCCCGATATAAAATTAATTCTTCCATAGATGATCCAATTACATTTTTAGTTAAATTATTTTGCCTTGGTGATCTAGAAACAAAGAACGCCGGATCCTTGCCATCACGCAGAAAAATATCTTGTTCAAGTTTGACTAATTTTTGTTTGAAATAATATTTTAAAATTTCGTATTTGCCTTCATAAATATCATCATATAAATTTGAATGGCCAAATCAGTAATAAATTTTTTGACCATCAACATTCAGCAAAATGAAATTTTTCAATGCAATTGGCAAAATTCATGCATCGCCTGCTCCATAGGCAGGGTAGTAATATGGTTGAAATCAAAAAACTGGCTTTTTTGAGTCAAATTGGGAAATTATTTCATCAAAAAGCCCGTATTCTTGCCCGTCAAAGTAAAAAATTTCGAAATTTTCAAGTTTTAATTTTGCTCAGCTTGGTAGAATATAAAAATCAGGTATATCAGGATAAAAATCTAGTTCTTCAATTCAATATTTTGGACCAAATAAAATTTGCAACAAATAGATTAATTCAATTTTATTTGTCCAATTATTCGCATGATCATAATAAGTTTGGCCGACTTTACCAAAAAGTTCGATGCAATACTTTCGATATTTTGGGCCAAATTTATCAAATCAACTAAGAATAAATTTATCGCGATTTTCAATGTTTAAATTAAGCTTTTTAATCCCGTATTTTTCAAATTTTTTAAGCAAATTTTCATAAGTTTCAAAGGTAAATACATTTTGAATTGGTTCAATTTGGGTTTTTTCCTCAAGATCATAATTCTCTTTTAATAACAAATTGTAGATATTTTCTACATTTTGTCCTAAATATGCTTTATTTATATCTACAAACTCTGAATTATATTCATATCTACTTGATAAAAAATCAAAGATTTTTTCGTGATAATTTGCTAAATTTTTTGGTTTTGCATAAGGAACACTTTCCTGAATTTCCTTAATAATTAAAGCTTCAATTTCTCTTAATTTGGTTTTTGATTTAAATATTTTTGAAAATACAGCCGGATAAGATATTGAAAATTCGCATTTTTCAATATCATCAAAGTTTTCAAAGACAACAACAACCTCTTCAAAACCTTTACCATCGTGCAAGGCATATGAAGAATAAAGTTCAGAGATAAGATCAAGATTTTCTTTTCCATTTTTATCACAATATTCATTGTTTGCTCAACCGCCAATTAAACACCTAATATCATTATAAAAATGAAATTTATTGAGTTTTTTGGAAAAAAACGCACTTTTTGGAATATCTTCTAGTTTTAAATTATAAACATAATCTTCTTGTTTATAATTTAAACTAATAATTCTTTCAATTGGATTAGGATTGAAGCGCTCGGAAAGGTAATTGTACAAAAAAATTGGAAATGGAAAATCATCATCATCATATTTACAATCAAGTGATAATTTAACATCATTCACAATCATGTTTCGAATTGAACAACGACTTTTAATATTAATTTCTATATATTTTAGTTTAATTAATTGTTTTTTTGCCTTGGTTACTAAATCTAATTGCTTCTCCATATAAAAAATGCACCTTTTCAACATTTAACATTTTTTCTCTTGGTATAAATTCCTTGTTTTCGAATTTTCCTTCTATCATTCTTGCTCTCCTTACATGATAACTGGGAAAATATATTTTTATGTATGATGGTATATTTTTATTTTTATTTTTATTTTTATTTTTATTTGTTTTTGTTTTTTTGTTTGGATCATCAATATCAAACTCATTTTTAGGGTTAGTTCAATCAATAGCATCACTAGCTAGACCTTCTCCAACAACAAAGCGATCTTTAGTAAAACCGATATCTTTATTTAAATTATTAGTTGGATCTCATGACCATCTATTTCCCACTATCAAATTTGCTGTGTATTTTGTTTTTTCAGCCAAACTTCTCATTACTGGTTCATTATATGAATAAAAATCAATAGGTGAATTTAGTTTGTTATCCATATTTGTACGGTCTCCTTTATTTTTATTCATTTTATCTTTTACTGAACTAGGCAACAAGCTATTAATAATAATTTTGGTTAATTCTGATTGGGCTACCAAACTTCCAACCGCTCAAAGTCAGGCAGCAGGTTCTGGAATTGCTTGTTCACTAATAACAAAATAAGGTTCTAACTCTTCATTGTGAAAATTAAAAAATCAGGCAGGATGGATTCCAGTGTATTGTTTTAATTTTTTCTTATCTTTCGCTTTTATAATAGAAAGTTCTAAAGCCGCTGTATTTGCTACTTCTTTAATACTAGGCTCACCTTTTGCTTTTGGTAATTTATCTAAGTCAACCACAATTGAGCTTTCAGTTCTTCGAGTAATAGGGTTATTATCAACTGGTACAGAAACAGTGGTATAATTATCTGACGTATAGTAACTTTCACGGGTCCCAAATCATCTACCTACATCATCAACAACCTTTGGAAAAGTTTCGACAGCTACCGCAGCAGCTGTGGTAACTGCTACTGCGGCAATGGCAGCTGCGACAGCATTTGAAATAAATGGAATAAAAGGCAAGAGAAAAAAGAAGGTTTTTTCAACCCGAGTTTGTTTTTGAAGCTCTCTAAAGTCAAAAACATAACCTTCTAATTTTAGTTTTGGTATACCTTCTTCAAAATAGAGTTCAGCTTTTTTGTTAACAAATTCAAGTGAAGCACTATTTAAAATTACCTCACCTTCTTGATTAATTTGAATTTCGATATCGTCTAGGTTAGGAGAGTCTGAATTAGTACTTGTTTTGTTTAAATGTGTTTTAGTTTTTTTAATATTCGCATTGATGACAAGCGAATTTTGTTGGTTTTTGGTCGAAATAATTTGGACTAAATCATCAAAATTTACCGGTTTTTTTGAATTTGATAAATCTATATCACGAGTTTCAAGTTTGAAATCTGAATAGCTTTTTGTATTTTGAAAGTGTCAAAGCGGCCCAAAAACACTTAGACTTAATGATGAAAAAGCAATAATATTAGTTATAAACTTAAAAAGTTTTAGTTTTTTCTTCATTTTTTCTCCTTACTATTAAAATTCTTTAATTTAAAATTATAACGTGTATTTGAGAATTTTTGTGAAAATTTCATTTAAAAATATTGCATCTAAAAAGAATAAATTAATACAAATTAGCACACTAATTTTAGACATATTCAAAAAGGTGTGTCAAAATCAAGCGATACAGATTCATAGTTCAAGACAAATTTAAGAATATTAAAATTGGCAAATCTAAAGGTTAAAAATTGCAATTTTGCATTTTGCAGAAAAATTTAGACAAATTTATAAAAAAGAAAAATGCAAAATTGACACAAAGAGTCAATTTTGCATGTATGTGAAACAATTTAATAAGAAATTGTCAAAAAAGTTTGATAAATCTATGAAAAATAAATCTCTGTTAGCGCAAAAAGAAATAGAAAATTAAGGGCCTTTCTGAAAAATGATAGTGGAATTTATCAAGAAAAATGGAAAATGTTCTTAGAAAGACGGGGTTGATGCTCAATTATTTCTGTTGAATTTTTTAGTAATTTGTTATTTAAAAAAGATTTTTTTTGGATTAGCTGTTTAAAACTGTTAAAATATGGTCGATTTTAAGTTGATCTGTTGATGAAAATCAAAAATCAGCTTGATTAAATTCACTAAATTGATCTAAAGAAACAACAACTGATCTCATTTTTGCACTTTTTATTGATAAAAACCCTGAAAGAGAATCCTCAAAGCCGATGCAATTTTCGGGATTTAGAGACAATCCTTCTGAAGCCAAGAGAAAAATATCAGGCGCTGGTTTAGGTTTTTTGATTTTTTTAGGATCAGCAATATAGTCAAAAAAATCAATAATTCCAAGTTTTTCTAAAATTAAAGGGGCGTTAAGGCTACTTGAGGCAAGTGCAATTTTCATTTTTTTACTTTTTGCACTTGTTAGTAAATCTAATATTCCTGGCAAGAGATGGTCTTTATTTAGATTTTCAAGTAATTCTAGGTAAATTTCATTTTTTTTAAAACAGACAGTATCAATTTTTTGTTCATCTCAGGTCAGATTTTTTAGTTCTAAAATTGCTTTTAGTGTTTCTTTTCTTGAGAGTCCTTTTAATTGGGCATTTTCAGTCTCGCTAAAGTCAATATTTTCGGCTAAAAGTGATTGTTTTCAGGCTAAAAAATGTAATTGGGCAGTATCTGTTATTATTCCATCCAGATCAAAAATTAGTCCTTTAATTTTCATGGTTTATTGCAAAAAAATGCACGCTTTCTATAAGTTCTTCTTGATTATTTATTCAAATTTTTACAGGTTTTTTATTGAAATTTTCAACCCGAAAAGTCGAGTGATCAATTCTTACTTGTAAATTTGCCCCTTGAAAGCTAAAGTTATAAATTAATGAATTTCACTCTTTTGGTAAATTAGGTTTTAAATGAATTTTATGGTCAAAATAAGTTAGACCACCAAAACCAAAAACAACCATTTGTCAAATTGCAGCAAGCGATCCGGCATGAATTCCAGCATCAGAACTTTTCATGTTTTGGCCTAAGTCAATGTTAATTCCGTACTGAAAAAGTTGATAAGCTTTATCAATTTTGTTAAGTCTTATTGCTTCAATTGCATAAGTTGCTGCCGAAAGTGAGGAGTCATGTGTTGTAATTTCCTCGTAAAAATCAAAGTTTTTTGCTCTAATTTCTTCAGAATACAACTCAGGAAAAAGATATAAAAGTAAGACAACATCAGCTTGTTTAACTAGTTGAGATGCAAGAATTTTTTGTCCTTTTACAAGTGAAAAAAGTTTTTTTCCTGCATCACCAAGCATTTTAAATTCGCTAATATCGTTTCGTTCTAGCTCTAAAAAGCTGTCATTTTCGGCGATAATTAGCTCTGAATTTGGTTTTTGTTGGACTAAATTTTGTCCAACAATTTTGATTTTTTCAAAATCAATTTTATAAGGAATTTTTGCTAGAACTTGGGTAAATACTGGAGTATTTTTTATTTTTTCAAAATAAAAAAGCGCTAGATCTAGGTTATATTTTGCCATTGCGTTAATATAGGCCGAATTGTTAATATTGCCTTTGTATTCATTTGGACCCATTACATCGTTAATTTCAAATTTTCCGTCAGTAGTTTTTTCAGCACGGTTAGAGTAAAATCAAGCAGTATCAAAAATTATTTCATAGCCGTATTTTTCCATGAAATCTTGATCCAAAGTAACAACAAAATATTGTTGAATTGCATATGCAATGTCAGCTGAGACGTGAATTTCTTGACGGGCAGAGGCAATTGGGACTTGTTTTCCAGAAATTATATCAACTTGACCTCAAATTGGACAGACTTCGCCATCTTTAGGAAGGGCCATCTCTCAGGGAAATTGGGCTCCTTCAAGGTTAGATTCTTGGGGTCTGACTTTAACAGAAGCAGCTTTTTTTCGGGCGGCATCTAAGCCTTTATAACGATAAATTAATAAATTTCTGACAACATTAGGCTCAACAAAAAGATAATTAGGATTAATAAAAAATTCTGAATCTCAATAAGTATGACCTTGATATCCTTCGCCGGTTAGGCCTTTGGCTCCTGCGTTAATTTCGGTGGAATTTTTGCGAAAAAGTCCATTTAGATGATAAAGGCCAAAATCAAGTCCAAGCTGGTCAAATTGGGAATTTGAGTCAATTTTGACAAGAAATTTTTGTCATAAATTTCTGTCAAAGGCCTGGCTTGATTCTAAAAAAGACTCATGAAAATCGACCTCTAGTAAAGTTTTTAGTGTTAAATTTGCTTGTTTTTCAAGGTCAATATCTTCAATTAAATTTTCGGAGTCATCAATGGAAGTATGAACTGACATTAATTTTATCAGACTTATTTTTGTTCCTTTTTTGAATTTTCCTTTGATTCGAAACAGTATTAGTCGTCTTGAGGCATCAACTTGAAAATTGTCATCTCCAGGTTTTATTCTTTGGCCGTTTACTTCAAAATGGCAAACTAAATTGTGAATAACTAACAAATTTGAGCTAGTTGAACGTTGTTTTAACTGCAGAGCATTTTCAAAAGGGCGAAATTTTTCACCTTCGGCAAAGTGCTGAGTTCCTGTGTTTGTGTTTTGGGCATTAATTTGTGGACGAAATTCAATTTGAACATATTCATTTTCAGGGTTGACTTCAAGAATTTCAACCTCAATTTTTTGAGCATAAAAATTGAGGTTCTGATGTGAAACAAAACGAAAACTGTCGATTTTTATAGTATTTTTTTGGCGGCTGAGTTTAACTGAACGCGATAGAGATCCATTTTTTATGTCAAAAACTTTTTGATATTGGTCTTCAGAATCAAGAATTAAGGGCTGTTCATTTATAAACATTGGGGTTGTAATTAAGTCAGCCAAATTACAAATTTCCGGAACTTCATGTTCAACATCTTTGTTAAAAACACCACTTACAAAAAATCCTGGTTTATTATAATAATCAGGTTCTTCGTCACTACTTCTGAGACCTAAATATCCATTTGTTAAGGCAAAAATTGATTCAGTTTTTCCTGTAAATCTTCGGTCAAAGCCATTTTGAATAACTAGTTTTTTTAAATTATCATACGTTAAAAATTGGTTAGTTTTCATTTTATTCCTTAATTAAAATTGACTCAAACGGGCGTAAAAAATCCTCAGGTTTTTTGAGATCTTGATATGAAGAGAGCAACGGTTTTTGCTGAATTTTTTCGGTTAAAGGCAATTCTTTTTTTGTTAAATTTAAGTAAAAAATTAATTTTTCAGCTTTAAATTCACGGCTAATTTTGCAAATTCCGTCTTTGGTGATTTCTAATTTTGCTGTTCCGTCAACAAGCAAATCTTTTAAGTCATTTTTATAAAGAAAAATTAATTTTTTATAAAAATTTAAGATTGAATTTTTGTCTAAAACTTGAGTCTCAACATTCATTCGCGGATCATCAAGGCTTGTGTTAATTCAGGGTGTTTGGCTCGAAAATCCGCTGTTTTTATCTAAATTTCAACGCAAAGGACCTCTTCCTGAATCGCGACTGTTAATATTTGCATAAATTAACATTTCTGATTCAGAATAAATTTTTTCTGTATCAACAAGTGAAGCAAAAGCATTTTTCATGTCAATGTCAACAAAATCTTGTCTATTTTCAAAGTAAGAATTTGTCATTCCAATTTCTTCACCATAGTAAATTATCGGAATTCCGCGCATTGAAAAAAGCAAAAGAGCTAGCGATTTTGCTGATTCTTTTCAAAAAAATGGATAATGTCCTCAACGAGAAATTGCTCTGGAAGTATCATGATTTGAAAGAAAATTGCTCATTAAACTAGGGCTAATTTCTTCATTGTGTTGAAAAGGGATTTGGGCGTTAATAAAATCTTGATAGTCTCAATTTGGATTAAATCCGTTTCTACCAGTTTTGTTTGATCAGCCGATTCATCATCATGAAAAGTTAAAAAAATTGTTGGCCAAAGGTGACTTTCCAGCCCCATATTTTATTAATTCTTCAACAGTTATTCCGCTAGCCTCGCCAAAAGTGTAGGCATCAGGCTTATTTTTAAAGGCAAGTTCGTTAAATTTTTCAAGGTATTCTTGAGCACCTTTGCATCAGGAAAAATACGGATTTTGTTCAACATTGTCAAAATTTTTAGCAACATGTTTGATGGCATCAAGACGAAAACCGCGAACTCCAAGATCATACCAAAAATTAATAATGTCAACAAAAGCAGCTTGTGTATCGGGGTGGGCTCAATTTAAATCAACTTGGTCAGTGCTAAAAAGGTGAAAATAATATTTTTGAACGTCTGGCTGTCATTCTCAGGCAGAACCGCCAAAAATTGAAGTTGCTTTTTGTTCTTCAGGGCTTAATTTTTCTCTTCAAATAAAATAATTATGCTCTTTGTTTTCAGGCGATTCAATTGCCTTTTTAAATCAGGAATGCTGACTTGAGACATGATTTAAAACCACGTCAATTATTATATCTATATTTAATTCACGGGCTTTTTTTGTCAGTTTAGCAAAGTCATTAAGACTACCAAATTTAGACCAAATTGACTTATAATCAAGAACATCATAACCCGCATCAACAAAATTAGTCTCATAAAATGGGGTTAGTCAAATTGCGTCAACTCCTAAATCACTAAGATATTCAAGTTTATTATAAATTCCAAGAATATCACCATTTCCGTCATTATTTGCATCATAAAATGATCTGACAAAAATTTGGTATACTACTTTATCTTTTAAATTTGTTTTCATTTTAGTAAAAATTAATCCTTTTTTGTTAGCAAAATAGACTGATGAGGTTGAATTAAATTGTTAATATTATTCAATTTTGAATTAAAAAGTATTTCAAAGTCATCAAAATTATACTCATACTGATTATTTGAAAAATTGTGAATAATTTTAACGGCCTTACCATCTAAGTCAATTTGAAAAATAATTAATCCTTTGTTTTTGTCAACAGTTTCAAATTTTAGACAATCTTTAATTTGCTGATTTGTTTTTAGTCTAAAAAATTCGGTTTTTTGCCGAAATTCATTAATTTTGGCAAAAAAATTAAAAATTTGTTCTTCAATTTGCTTATTTTTTAAAATATCAAATTTTAAACCGTTAGTAAAATCTGTTGTCTTATAAGAATTAAAATCAAAAAAATCAGCATTTAAAAACTCAAAAGGTGGATTTTTTTGATTTAAATTTGGATGGCAAGCTTGATAAGTTGCTCCAGAAAAATCACAAACTTTTGAAAAACAAAACTCACTTCCAGAACTAAAAAGCACTTTTCCTTGGACAAAAGAAACTAGCATTAGTGCTTGCCGGTAAGTTTCGATAAATTGTTTTTTTCCGATTTTTGGCGATGAAGATAAAATTTTATCTGCTAAAGTCGGCCCATCATGACAAGTTAAATATGCTAAATTTAGGCTAATTTCATTAGCAAAAAGATCATAGCGTTTTTTAGAGTGGTAAAAATCTTTAAAATCAAAATCAGCAATATTTCCTGGAATTGAAGAGACATAAGCACCGAATTTTACAGCATTTTTTGATAAAATAAGACCTTTGTCATTTGGTGAATCACTACCTCGAACAGCGTTGCGAATTGTGTCATTAAAATATCCAAAGTCAAAATTATTACCTTGTTTTCCTTTTGTTAGTCTTTTAGAAAAAGGCAGATCACTAAAATCTCAAGCTTCTCCGTATAATAAAATGTTAGGATTAATTTTTCTTAGTTCTGTATCAATAATTTTGAGTGATTTTTTATCTAAAAATGAAGCTAGGTCAAAGCGAAATCCATCAACTTTATAATATTTAACAAAAAAAATGAGTGAGTCTAAAATTAACCTAAAAGCCATCGGTTTTTGGGAGTCTAAAGGCGCAAATCCAACTGGAAAAATTTCAGCATTTTCGCGATAAAAATGACCTGGGGCAACATTTTCAAAAACTGAATTTTCAAAAGTGTGATTGTAAACAACATCAAGAATTATTCCAATATTGTTTTTGTGAGCTTGATCAACAAAATTACGAAATTCAACAATTTTTGCATAAGGGTCTTGTGGATTTGTTGAAAAACTAGAATTAAGTGAAAAAAAACCAATTGGGTCATAACCCCAATTATAAACGCTATAATGGCCTTTTCCGTCGCCTTGGTGGAGAATAGGAACACTTTTTTGGGCAAAAGTATAGCAAGAATGGAGTGGAAGTAATTGTAAAAAGTTTAAATTCAGCTTATTTAAGTAAGAAAAAATACCATTATCAATCGCTCCAATAAAAGTTCCAGGATATTGGACTTTTTTTGAAAGCGAACTAAAATCACGAACATGGAGCTCGTAAATCTGGGCATCAATTTTGGGATCAGCTTCAAATAAGTTAATATCTGAAGGCATTTGGCCGGCTTTTTCTGAAAAAATATCAACTAAAAAGGCCTTAGGAGTTTCATTTTTAGTTCAATCAAAAGGAGCAAGACTGAATGCATATGGATCAAGGGCGAAAGTTGTTGTCGAATTAGCGTGCTCAACCTTCAAATTATATGAATATGATTCAAATTTTTCGCTAATTTTGCAAAACCAAGCTCCTTTTGTTTTTTTCATTTTTATTGCTTTAAAAGGCGTTGAATCTTCAAAATGTTTATAAATTAAAAATTCAACTGAAATTGCGTCAGGAGATCAAAAATAAAAATGAAACTTTTCATCCTTCAAAAACAAGCCAAGCGGTCCTAGGTATAGTTTTCCGCGCGAATTTTTGCGAATTAGACTTTTTTCATAGTCAAAAAGCATGTTTACACCTAAATAATAAAAAAATTTGGCAAATTATTGGCAAAAATTTAAATAATTTAATATAACTTGCCGAAAAATAAATGCAAAATTTAAATTTTTATATTTAAATAATAAAAAAATTGCATTCTACTATTTTAGCATAAAAAAATTCTTTTTATTTTTTTTTAATTATTTTTTCAGGCCGTCTCTAAACAATGATTGCTTGAGATATTTTTTTTAGTCACCTTCTAAGCTGACCTAGAAAATACCATTCCTTAGATAATCAAACAAACCAAACTAAAAAAGCTAAAATTTTACTTGAAAAGCAAAATTATGAAATTTTTAAACTGCTTTTTTAGTTTAAAACACTAGCAAAAATCAAGTTATAACAAAATAACAAAAATCACAAAAAAATACAACTACTATTTAAACTCAATGCAAATAGAAAACTCGTTTTTATTTGCATCGAGCCTAAAAAATATATGAAGTTTTGAAAGAACAATAACTAAAAGCCCTAAATTTGTAGATTTCTAAACGGGTAAATTCAAGGCATTCCATCATATTTAAAAATATAATGGATAATTCGCATTTTCTGATTTTTTTATGACAAAACCATAACTAATTCCCCCTTAATTCAATATCAATTTATTAATTATTCTTAGTGATGCTTATTATAACATAATTTTTTCTTAGACCAAGCATTTTTTTTTTTTTTTTGCAAAAGCCTAAATTCAAAATAATAAAAATTATGATTTTAGGACAAAAACACGGATTTACCGGTATTTTTGCCTATTTGTATTCACTAAAAAGTGAATTTTTGCCATCAAGCTAGGAAACTTGGGAGAAACATGTTTTAATAGTTGGAATAATTATACATTAATTTTGCAAAAAATAAAGAAAAATATTGATTTTGCACAAAAAAATAATTTTATAAGAATTTTTTGATATTTTTTGATTTTTTCAATAAAAAAATATTTTTTTTGATAAAATTACAAAAGAGTACGTATAAACATATGACAAATTCAAAACCAACGTTAAAAACAAGGTTTCGGTATATTTTTTTAGGAAAACTACCTCTTGAACGAAAGTACCGTCCTAAAATCATCGAATACTTTTATTTATTTATTGGAAATTTTGTAATTTCTACTTTTTGAGTATTAGTTTTATTAGCTTTTGGAAAATATGAATGGAAAATTTCCGAAAATTGAAGTCTAATTTTATCTAACGAATTTAGTAGTTATTTTTGAAAATTCATAATATCTATTAGCATAACAGCTTGAGTTGTCAATATTTTCTTATGTATTCACTTGATTTACATTCTTTCAAAAACTGAAGATTATAAATGGGTGACATTTTTGTCAATTTTTACTAATATTTTTCCCTTTTTTAGCTTTTTTAGCTTAATTATTTCAGTTTTTGGCTTTTTTAAACACAAAATTGTTTTTAAATAGATGTAAAAGTGTTTTTTTTGAAAGGAATTATCATGAAGAAAATAACAAAATCAATTTTTGGAATGGTTTCTTTTAGCCCGCTTGCCTTAATAGCTTGTGGGGGTCCTGTAAACGAATTTGCACATAATAAAGAAATTATTGTCGCCGTTGACCCAGCCCAGACAAATTATTGAAAACAAAATATTGAAGAATTTAACAAAACTGATTCAGCAACAAAAAATGGCTTTAAAATTAGAACTATTTCCAAAAATGTCTTTTCAGCACTAGATTTTTCAACAGTTGGACATACAGACACAAACAATACACCCGATATTTTTTATGCACCTCAAGACCGAATTACCGACTTAGTCCAAGGTGGGGCAGTTTCTTATCTTAATGATTTTTTACCTAATTTATTTGATGAAATTACAGCTCAAATTGGCGCAACAGCGACAGAAAAAGAAAATATGAGAAATTTCGGGACTGTTTTTGGCCTAAAAGATAACAGAGTCCACTCAGAATTTGTTGGAATCCAACACAACAAAGAAGGAATTGTTCTAGCCTCAACAGAAAATGAAGACCAAACTCGGACAATTTTGCAAAATGCAGACACAGATTCGCTTGCCGAGCTTGTTGAAAAAGGTGAAGGTCTGTTTAGAATCCAAGACTTTTGGTACGGAAATGGTGTTCTTGCTGGTGCGCTTGAAAAAATTGCCCAGCGCGAAAATTTAAAAGACGAAGACGGAAAACCGTTGAATTTAATGTCCAAATTATTATATACTAAAAATAATCAGTTTACTTCTGGTCTTCTTCATAGCGATATTGATCCGGTTGTTGATTCGAATTTAAAACCTGAAAACAATGAATACCAGCAGTATTTCCGTGAAGCTTTTAAATCAGTGGCAAAAATTTACTACCCAGTTTTTAAAGCTGCTTATGAAAGTGAAGCTGATTATAAAAATTCAATTTGGTCGAAAAAAGGAATTTCACAGGCAGATTTAGCACAAATTATTAAATCTGATATGAATGTTACCCAAAATACAATTTTTCGGCTAATGAAAGAAAAGAAACTAAAATTTGCAATTATTGGAACTTGAGATGTGCAAAACTCAGAAAAATCTGCAAATGCCAAGTCTTTTTTTAACATAACAAAAGCAACTAATGAAACTGATTTTAAACAAGCACTAGGTTCCTGATCTTTTTTGATCAACTCACGAAATAATTCATCTTCTCCTGAGCGAAAACAGGCCCTAAATGATCTTTTTAAAATAATGTTTTCGGCTAAAACAAACACCGCTTATTTCCAAGATGATTCAAAAATTCCGTTTGTAAAAGCGCTAACAAATCAAATCAAACAGGAAGTTGAAAAAATTAATCAACCTCTTAGTGTCAAGTTTGAAACACTTAAAAAAGACTTAGGGTATACAGACGATAATGAAATTGAAAATGCAATAAATGCCCAAATTCAAAAAACAGCAAATCCAAAATATATTAATCAAACAGTTGAGTCAAATTGAGACAAAACAACAAATCCAGATGCTAGCTCAGAAGAAAATTATCTCACTTTTGGCGCTAGAATTGAAACAGACAATCTTGATGCCAGCCTAGTTGAAAGTGCTAATAAAATTAACAGTTTAATTGAAAAATACCAAAAATTTGCCGCAATCCGTAATACTTTGGCAACAATTTTTGGCCAAACAGATTTATCTAAATTCACCGGAAATGGTGAGAGCTGACAAATTGATCAGAGTTTTTTCAAAGTTGGAATTAAAGATGCAAAAGCTGGAAAATACGATCTTGATATTTCCCAAAGTGATACTACCGCTCATGTTCGTAAAGTTGAGGCTTTCCTTTTTGGTGCAAATGGTGATGAACAATCTGAAAAAGACCAAAAAATTGAAAAATACAGTAAATTAATTCTTGACAACAATCATGATCTTACAAAACTTGAGGCAAGTATTACTGCTGAAATTAAAGAAATTCAAGAAAAAGCAAAATTAATTGCCAAAAATCCAGCTGCTGATGCAACAATTGAAAAAATTGCGCGTGCTTATTTAAATAATTATGTTAGTGCTGCCCTAATTCGCTCATTTGTTAGCCCTGAGACAATTAAGCAAACAAAAGCACAAAAAACTACCACAAAATCAGGTCAAACTGTTGACAAATACACCTTAGGTGATGCTGAAAAAATTATTAGTGAATACTTAAAATCAAAAAGTTTTGACAAAATTCTTAACGTAATTGACTCAGATAAGACAATTGAAAACCAAGGTGTTGGAATTCTTAATACTGATAATTCCCGTTTTGATCGCTCAAATCCGCAATTTAGTTCAACAGTTTGGGGTGCTTGAAATGATCAAACTTTTGGTTCAGAAGTTTTCCACAAAAGTGTTTTGGGCAAAATTAAAAACGAAGAAGATTTTGCCAAAATATTTTTTGACAAAGTTGCAATTGAATACTACAAAAAAATTCTTCTTGCAAACCAAGGAACTAGCAGGGTTATTGTAAATTTTAGTTAAAAATGGGGCCTGTTTTTAAATTTAAGATTAGTATACCAAAGTCACATTTTTATTCGCTAATTAGTTTAAGTGCTTTTTTATCAATCGCACTTATTAGTTGAATTTTAATCCCTTTTGTTTTTGGGACGCATTTAGATCAAATCAGTAAAACAAATCAGGAAAATCAACGCGAAATTTTAGCCTCAAATTTAGCAGCAGGAAAATTAAGTGCTTATATTGGGACAAATTTATTTGTGATTTTCTTTGGAATCTACCTTTTTTTGGCTTATTCAAAAGTAAAAATTGGCTATTTGTTCTACTTTTTTTGGATTTTTGTCTTTGGTTCAATGGCCGGATATCCTTATTTTCAAGGAGCGGAAAAATTAAACAGTGCTGAATTAATAAGCGGAATTTTTATCTCTATTTTTTGTGGGTTGATTGTTGCTGTGTTGATTTATTCAGTCTACATTTACCGACTTAAACGAATTATTTCAAAATACAAATTAGCTAATGGCGGTTTTAATGCATAAATTACAACTCTATAATTATTATGGCAAGAAATTTGACACTATTATTGATATTGAAGCTAAAACGCTAAAATCTTATTATCATAGTGCAAAAATTACGCACTCAAGATTTTTAGATAAGATCAAAATTCAAGAAAACATTGAAAAAGAGCTATTTTTACGGGCCAGGCAAACAATTCGCGATAATCTAAAACGCGAATTACATAGTCAAAAAATTGCCTTTAAAAATGAGCTAAAAGTTCTCAAAGACACTTATATTAAACTTAATTTTGCAGTTTCAGTCGAAAAATTGCTCAGTTTTGAAATTAAAAAAATCGAAAAAGAGCTCAAAAATCTTCGCAGTTGATTTAAAGATTTTTCAAAATCGCTCAACCAAACAGAAGATAGCCCGCAAGTCAAAGTTAAATTATTTGAAAAAACAAAAAAATCAACCTTAGAATCAGAAGTTGACTTAATAAAAAAGCACTTCATTTTCCAAGTTTGCCTAAATTATATTAGAAAATACCAAGATTTTGACTTTGATCTAAATAAAATTAGCCAACTTCTTGATGAAGACGGCAAAAAATTTTTAGCCCAATCAAAACTAAAAAGTGATTTTTTTGTCAATTTTTATCAGCAAATCAAGCAAAAACAAGAAGAACTCTTAAAAAAATCAGCTTTGGCTAAAAAAAATTACACTGAAACTAAAGAATTACAAACTGACTTATATAAAAAAAGAAAAGCAAATTTAGAACTCAAAGCAAAACAAAAAATAATTTCGCTCGAATATAGTTATAAAAATGCAATCGATTTCCTAAAACAGCAAGCAAATCAGCAAAATGCAGCCCAAAAGGAATTAATTAGCGAAAAAAAGCAGGAAATTATTGCTTTTGAGTCCAAAAATATTAGCAAACTAAATGAATTTAAGCACGAAATTAATGCCCAAATTAGTAAAATTAGTGTTCAAAAGCAAAAATATCTTGCCTTTAGTTTGTCACAGACAAAAATAAATTTCCTTGATCAGGCAATTAAATTATTTTACGACATTCAAAAAAATCAAAATTTTGAAATTCCTGATTTAGATATTTCCTTAGAAAATCACAGTCAAATTTTAAAAGACAAACAAGATTTTTTCCATAAATTAAAAGATGAAAATCAACAACTTTTTGATTTAATTAAAAGTCATTATTTTGGTTTTTATGGTAGTTTTTTGATAAAAAAACTGGCAAAATCAAGTCTAAAATGGCAAATTTTGCTCCAAAAAGCTAAATATTTAAAACAATATTCATACAAAGGCCATTATCTTCAAGATCTAGGTTGGGCAACTAGAGAAAAAACAATTGAAGACTTTAAGACACGGATAAAATTTATAAATGAAAAAATTCTTGCAAAATACGAGCTAAAAGTTTTAAAATCAAGTCCAGATTTTAAAACTCAGCAAGAAGAAATTAAAACAAAAATCAGTGAAATCAAGCAAAATTATGTCGAAACTGTTGCAAAAAACAAAAAAAGGCTCCAGCAAAACGAAATTGCTAAAACTGCCTTTAAAAACTTGCAAAAACAAGCCAAAATTGCAAGAACTGACCAAAAAAGAACGCTGTTTTTAAGCTCAAAAATAACAAAATTCAAGCAAATTCTCAAAACAAATAATTACCGTTATTTTAACGAACTAAAAGTTAACAAAAAAATTTATGAATCAAAAGCAAATGAAGCACTAAAATCTTATCCTGTTGAGACAATAAAAAACGTCCGTTTTATTAGCTTCTTTTTGAATTTAATCTTTCCAGGACTTGCTGAATTATTTGTATTTCGTCAGTTTATCAAAGGTTCTTTACTTTCAATTGTTAGTATAATTTGTTATGCTTTTATAATTCCCTTTTCATTTGGGGCTTACTGGTCAAAAATGGGCGGAATTCCGGGCTTTGCTGACTTAGGAGCAAATTTACACTCGCCCCGGGATGGTATTTTTACTGATGCACGTTTTTACCTTTTTGGTGGCGTCTTGTCGGTAATTTTAATGGCTTTTGTGCTAGTTTACTTTATAATTGGGGCAATTTCGGCCTGAAGAATTGCAAAAGCAATGGAAGCTGGGGTTGTTCCGGGAAAATGACTCTATTCAAAACAGTGACTCCAGACTACCGGATTTCCGTGAATGATTTCACTAATTGGTCATGCTTTAATGATTTTTATCGTTGCTGCACCAATAATTACTTCGGTTTTAATTTCTTTTACTGACTATGGTTACAATCATGCTGCCCCAGGTCAGACGGTCAACTGAGTTGGGCTTAAACAATGAGGAAAATGGTGAGATTATCGCCAACTTGGACTGTTTCAATCACTAGCTTCAGTTCTTGGTTGGACAGCAATTTGGACAGTTTTATCAACACTTTTTCCGATTGGTTTAGGAATTTTAATTGCAATTTTAACAAATTCTTCCCGAATTAAAGGTAAAAAGATTTTTCGCTTAATATTTATTTTACCCTGAGCAGTGCCGGCGTTTGTTTCTTTGTCTTTTATTCGTTCAATGTTTGCCGCTGATTCACAAGGTTATATTAATTTAATTTTAATTAATTTAGGACTTATTAAAGACGGAATTTCTTGACTAAACCAAATTGGTACGGCCCGAGTTTTACTGATTGTTGTCCAGACTTGAATTAGTTATGCCTTTATTTTTATGCTTGTTACCGGAAATCTGCAGGCAATTTCGGGCGAAATTTACGAAGCTGGTGCGGTTGATGGGGCTTCTAAATCGCAAATTTTCTGAAAACTGACGCTTCCCCAGCTACTTCTGGGAATTGCGCCGATGTTAATTGGACAATTTGTCGGCGCCTTTAATAACTTTACAACAATTTCAATTTTCACAGGCGGTGGGCCAGCTTATGCAAATGCCTCCCCATTTGGTGAGGCCTCAACTGACATTATTATTTCTTGAGTGTTTAAACTAACAACTCAAGGAATAAAAATTGACGGACACCAAGCTTTTGCCGCCGCACTTTCAACACTGGCAGCGCTAATTAGTATTAGTTTTGCCCTTCGTGGTTTTATAAAATCAATGCAAAGGAGATAAAATTATGAACTTATTAGTGTCAAAAATTGCTAGTTATGAGTTTGTTGCCAAAAATGCTAGTCCAAAAAAACGTCTAAATTTAAGTGATGAGCGCGATATTAAACCAATTGAGTTACTTTGAATTTTTCTTAATTATTTAATTTTAATTTCGTGGTCTGTTGTTGTTTTATTTCCAATAGTTTCGCTAGTTATTGCTACTTTTAATGTTGCTAATACTCGACTTATTACAATTACACCGTTTGTTTTTGGTTTTGATAATTTCACTTATTTATTTACTTCTGAACGGTCTTATTTTTTCTCTTGGTACGGAAATACGCTAACAATTGCGCTTTTAACGATGGTTATTTCAACTACCGCAGTTGCACTAAATAGTTATGCTTATTCGCGTTTTCGCTTTAAAGGTTCAAAACATTCTTTGACAATAATTATGTTATTGCAAATGATTCCGGCAACTTCTTCGTTAATTTTTCTCTATATTTTAGTCCAAATTGGGCAAATCGGCGGAATTTCACCAATATTTATGTTAGTTATTATTTACTCAGGTGGGGCTGTTTCTGGAAATACTTTCATGCTCAAAGCTTATTTAGATAGTATTTCCCGCGAACTTGATGATTCAGCAAAAATTGATGGCTGTTCAAATTTTGGTGTTTTTTTCAAAATTTTACTACCAGTTTTACGACCTGCAATAATTATGGTTGCCCTTTGGTCTTTTTTAACACCATTTACCGATGTTATTTTACCAAGATTTGTGCTTTTCAATATTCAAGACTTAACTCTTGCTGTCGGGCTTGAAACTTTTATTAATGTTGAGCCAAAACATGTCAATGCTGGTGCTTATGCAGCTGGGGCTCTACTTGCAGCTCTTCCTGCGCTTGGTTTATTTATGTATTTACAAAAATACATAATTGGTGGACTTTCTGAAGGGGCGATTAAAGGTTAATTATGGAAAAAAATAAAAAACTTTTTGAACTTGAAGATCTTAATTTAGATTTAAATCAAATTGATTTAAATAAGATGGTTGCAAAAATTGGCCAACAACAAGAAGAAACAAAAGGTGCCAAAATTGTTCTTAATAATGTCTCAAAAAAATATGAAGGTAATGACAAATATACACTCGAGGCAATCGATCTTACAATTGAAAGTGGTAATTTTTGCATCTTTTTAGGACCTTCAGGTTCAGGAAAAACAACGCTTTTAAGAATGATTGCCGGCCTAAATTCAATTACTCAAGGTGATTTAATTTTTAATGGCAAACGGTATAATAACCTGCCACCCCATCAGCGAAATATTGCAATGGTTTTCCAGTCTTATGCCCTTTATCCACATTTGAATGTTTATGATAATATTTCTTTTGGACTTAAAATTGCAAAAGAAAGACGCGACATTATTGACTCAAAAGTGAAAAATGTTGCCCAAATTTTAAAAATCAGCGACTATCTATACTCAAAACCACGTGATCTTTCTGGTGGCCAACGTCAAAGGGTTGCAATTGGACGGGCAATTGCTCGTGCACCGCAAGTTTTTTTAATGGACGAGCCACTTTCAAATTTAGATGCAAAATTACGTGAATCAATGCGCCGTGAAATTGTAAATATTCACCGAATGCTCAAAACTACAAGTATTTATGTAACTCATGATCAACTTGAGGCAATGACGATGGGAAACCAAATTGTAGTTTTTAATGACGGTAAAATTCAGCAAAATGGAACCGGAAAAGAATTATATTTTAAGCCTAAAAACACTTTTGTTGCCACATTTATCGGTTCGCCAACAATGAATTTATTCGATTGCGTTGTTGAAAACAACCAAATAAAAGCAAAAAAAGCGCCAATTTGATTTGAAGTTGACCAAAAATTGGCAAATTTATTAAGCCGAAATCAAGAATTACAAGTCGGTTTTCGTTCTGAAGATATTTATCTAAATCAAAATCATGCCCAATTTGACGGTATTATTACTAATGTTGAGCTAATTGGTAAAGATCAACTTGTTGCAATTAAAGTTAGCGATCAACTTGAACTAATTTCCAACCAGAACAATATTTTTGAATACTTTTTAGACCAAAAAGTTAAAGTTAGTTTTAATTTAGAACGAATTCACATTTTTGATGCAATAACAAAGGAGCGAATTGATCTTGATAACTAATTTAGAATCACGAAGTGCCAAAATTTACTTTTTTATTGCACCATATTTTACTCGTAAAGTTTTACAATTAATAAGTAAAATTTTACTTTTAATAATTATAATTTTCTCTTTTGTCCAAATTTGACAGTTTCTTGAACGAATTGATTGGGAAATTGATTTTGTTTCAAAAGGTAGTTTTTCTAATTTAACGACTCAAGAAATTACTGAAATTGCTAGAAGCAAATCAACTTCATTGCCACTTTGACCGATTTTTATTAGTCTTATCTCACTTGTTATTGTTTTTGGTTTTATTCTGTTTTTTTTAATTTTAGCCCAACATATTTATTTATGAAAACAATTTGGCGATCTTAAAGGATTTTATAAATTTATTTTTACTTTATCTATAATTATTTTTATTTTAAGTTTCTTTATTGTCGCTCTTCAACCGGCTCAAGTTGAGCAAAATGTTAATGTAAAAATTGGCGAAACCACCGTCACAGATTCAATTTTTTCTGATTTCCCTAATTATACAAAAATGTGAATAAGTCTAATTTTTAGCTTTTTAATTTTGATTTTACAAATAAGTGCAAAATCAAAATTTGGGGCTCTTGAAAAAGACAAAACTTTAGCAAAAAAACCTTTTGAAACAAAAAGTCTTGAAGCAAAAATAAACCAAATTATCCAAAAAAATTCCAACAGCTAATTGTATTTAAACATTTTTCCCGAGTTTGCAAGCTTGAGGAGATAATTTTAAAAAAGTGTCCCGGTTTATTAGTTTTGGGCACTTTTTTTACTTTTTTGCAAAAATTAATTACCTATTTTAAATCACTGGCAAAAATCAATTTATGGATAAAACAACAAAAATCATAAAAAACAACTACTATTTAAACTCAATGCAAATAGAAAGCTCGTTTTTATTTGCATTGAGCCTAAAAAACATATGAAGTTTTGAAAGAACAATAACTAAAAGCCTTAAATTTGTAGATTTCTAAACGGTCAAATTTAAGGCATTCCATCATATTTAAAAAATAATGGAAAATTCGCATTTTCTGATTTTTTTATGGCAAAAGAGATAGTTAAATCCTCCCTAATTCAATATTGACAATTTATTAATTTATTCTTAGTGAAGTTTATTATAACATAATTTTTTCTCAGACCAAGCATTTTTTTCTTTTTTTAAAATTAGTAGAAAAATTTAGACAACTAATTTTTATCTATGATTTTGTTTGTACCACTTTTGTTAATTGTTTGTAGTAATTTATTTTGTTTTGGTCTAAATTTGGTTGCTTAATTATAAAAAAGCCTCGCAAAAACGAGGCTTTTTTATAATTAAAATTTGTGATTAGACATATTCAGATCTAAATTTTTCAAAAAGTTTATTATATTCTTCTTCAGTTTGAGGTGTGTCAAATAAAACAAAACCTTTAAAGGTGATTCCGGTTTTAGATCTTGGCACCTTATTGTCGATTCCTTTTTGATTTTCTGATTTAGTGGTTCCAAAGGTAAAGCCTTTTTTAAAATTTAATTTTGCTTCTTTTGGTATATTGAGTTCTCAGGTGAAAATCGGTTTTTTAGCATCATCAGATTCGCTAGAATAAAACTTCATTTTCATAACCGATTTGTCATCTTTTTTTTGAACATCCACACCTAAAATAATAGTGGATTCAGAATTATTCAGAAAATCTTGAAGAGATGAAAGAGGATTTTTTGGTATTATTTCCAGGGTTGACTTATTTTCTCCTTTTTCAAATTTAGGCTCAAATTTAAATTCACCATTATATGTTCTTTGAAATCCTGCTTTATTGATATCAAAGCTTATATGATTAGGCGGAGATTTGGGTTTAGGTTTAGGAATAAATTCAGCACCAATTTTAAAAACACCTTGGACAAATAATTCCTTTTCAATAACTAAGTTAAAATCATTTTCTTCTTCGCCTGTTTTTAGTAAAAAATATTGGAAGAAATCTATTTTGGGTAATTTTTTTGGTTTAAAAGCATAAAGCAAAGAAGTGCCGTCTTTTAATTTTAGATCAGTGTCGCTGTTTGAATCTTTATCCAAGGAAATTCCGCCTTCGGCTAGATAAATACCTTGTTCTTGTTCATCTACATGAACTTTCTCTTTTGATATTTTTGAAGGAGCCTCATTTGCCTTAAATCTAAAATTTGGATTATTAGCAGCTGAAATTGATTTTACAACTTGTTGTTTTTGACCTTCTTCTAAAGATTGTTCTTCTGTTTCAACATTAGTTTTCCAATCTAAAAATATGTGAGTTTTTACACTATCAGAAAAAGATTTATAAAGTTTATTTTCTTCATTTACATTATCAAGTTCAACTGTTAAATTTCTTTCAACTCCATTAGGGGTTTTAATCTTAAGATTAATTTCATAGGTCTCATCTTGAAAATCTCTAGAAAAATAAATAGAAGTCCCTTCAGGAAGATCAGATTTTTCAAGATTTTCAAGAAGTTTTTTTAGGTAATCACCTAATAAAGATTGTTGACTTGGAGGGGTAGTTGTATCTGGAGCCGGGGTTGGGGGAGTTGACTCTGGACTTGAAGGAGAAGCTGGCTCTGAACCTGAAGAAGGAGTTGAGTCTGGACTTGGAGAAGCGGGTGGACTTGATGGTGGATCTTGGAATAAGGTCGGTAAAGCGGCAACAGTTGTAGCAACAGTTTCAGGTGTACCAGAACCATCAGCGGTCTCTTCAGCGCTCTCTTCAGTGGGCTGATCAGCAGATTTTTCAGGACCTGAAACTATTGGAGTTTGATTAATTTTATTACTTTTTGTTGCAAAAAAATTAAGAGCCTCGAAAAAAGGGGTTAGCTGGGTTGTTATATTTTTTATATCGTAAGGTTTGTTTAAAAAAGGTTGGATTTTATCATCAATTGTTGAAGCAAAGACTGTAATTGGCAAATCTTTCTTGATTTCAAAGCTTAAATTGTCAATATCTTGTGATCCTTGTTTGTCAAAAGTCTCAATTGCATTTTTAAAATATGCACCATAAATTTCTTCATTTGCATCAAATTCTAGCTCAAAATTGAAAGTATAAGTATTATTTTCACCAAGTTTTAGACCTGAAGGAAGCAATGTGTCTTCAGTAAAATTACCTTCAATATTGAGTCCAACATTGACAATATTAGAATTTTTAGGATTATTTTTGTTTTCTTTTACTGAAAAAGAGAGACTTTTTGGATCAAAATTAGGAATTAAATTTTTAATTTCTTCTAGAAATGTTTTGTTTTCATTTTCGGTTGAACTTGAAGTAAATCAATAATTAAACTGTTCAAGATCTAAATTTTGAGGGTTTTGAGCAAAATATTCTGATACACTAAGCTTGTTTTGTGCTAAATGTTTAGAAATTTCTGAGTTAAATTTATAATTTTTCTTAAAAATTTTTAATAATTCAGAAGATTTTTTTTGGTCAGTTTTCTTAGGCACATCAACAAAATTAAGTGTTAATTTGCTACTTTTTTGTGTTTTTTTATCAAATAGATCTAATGCTAAATCAATTTTATTATTAACGTCATCAATGTTTGTAAACATTAATTTTTCTTGTTGTAATTCAGGTTTTATTTCAAAATTGGAAGGAAAAACAAAAACCGGTTCAGAATTTATACTAAAGGAAATTCCGCCAAATTTAGAAAATGTTGCAAATAAAGCTGAACTTGAATTTTTTGTTTTTTCAAAATTTTCCTTAAATTCGTTATAAAACAAAATAGCAATTTCGGTCGCGGTTTTTCCTTCTAAAAAATCTTGATTTAAAAGACTAATTGATGCGTTCAAATTTTCAGCTGAAAAATTCAAGGTTTTGTCTTGATCGAAAAAATCTAAATCAAAACTTGCAGTATAATTTATACTTTTGCTAGAATTTGAAATATTAACAGCAAGATTTTTTATTTTATTTGACTCAATTTTTACTTCTGATTGACTTCTAGGAACAACCAATCTGAAATTTAGGCCTGGATATTTTTGACTAATTTGACTAAAGTCAATTGCATTATTTAAGTCAAAATTATATGCAGTATCAAAATGCAAATTTAGGGCATCAGAAGCACTTAATTTTTTAGCAAATTTTGAATTAAGTTTTAAATTAGCAACTAGGCTGTCAAATTCGCTCGTGTTAAATTCTGAATTAACATTTAAATTTGTAGCATTAGCTAATTTGTCATCAAATTGCGATAATTTTGAATTATAATTTTTTGACTGTAAGGAGATTAAATACGGAACACTGGCAGAAATACTAACGACCGCGCTAACTCCTATAATTGCAAAAATTATATGATTTAATTTAAGCTTTTTCATGATAATTTCCTTTATAAATTTACTTTTTTAATAATAGAGAACTTGTGTGTTCCATGATAATAACGCGGATAGGTTGACTTGAGACAATTTTAGGATTATTTTTATCATAAAGATATAAAAATAAATTATATTGAACACGGTTTCCGGTGTTAGGAATTTTCTCAAGTACACCAGTAATGTCAGTGTTACTGTCGGTAGTTTGTGATTCTGTTGCACCTGTTGTCTCTGTTTGACTCGGTTTAGCTTTTTTTATTGCATAAAAGCCTAAATCTATATCTTTGTGTTCAAAGGTTAAATAACTGCTAAAAGGCAGTTTTTCGACTTGTTTATCAACAGATACTGGCTCACTTTCCTTTGTTGAAATTGCAAGTTTGATTTGAGATTTTAAATCCTCAAGATCTTGATTGGTTAATAAAACTATTTGTGAATTTGGTGAAAAGGTTGAGACAATTTCATCTAGTTTATCAACTTCATCGCTTAAAAGTTTGTTATCAGGGTTGATTTTTAGTTCAATTTCTGATTTTTTTGTTTGATAAATAACGCTAACTAGATCGCCGTTTTTATCAACTGGGCCAATATTGTATCAATATTTTACTTTTAATTTTTCATCATTTGGTTTTTCTAAAGCGTCAACATTTGTTAAATTAGGCTCCAGACTAAATTGAATTTTATAATTAAAATCTTTACCAAAATTACCAGTAAAAAGTTTTTGGCTCTTTTGTTTTGAATAAGCTAATGAATAAAAAGCTGCAAGAAAATCGGTAAGATTTTCAATATTATTTTTATTGTCTGGCTGTGCAAAATCAGCGTTACTGATTTGTTTTGCATGTAATTCGATCTGTTTTATAAAATATTCAGGACTAAAAAATGAATTTGTTTTCATCAAATTAAGAGTATTTTTAAGCTCATTATTAATATAAAAACCATTTTCAAGAGGTTTATTAGAATTTAAAAAACCATAATTAAATGAAAAAAGTCAAACTGTTGGACCACCAGTTTCTTCAGTTGTTTGACCACGCGGTTGTTTTGTAGGGTTAATTTTAATTTCACTTAATTTTTTAAATAATTCATTACTATTAGAATTTTCTGGTCAATTTGTTTCAGATTTTATTAATCCAAAATGTTTAAGATAATCAAACCAATATTTTGCGACAAAACTAATGTCTTGTTTTGATAAAAATGATAAAAATTGTGAAATTTTCTCATCGCTATTAAAATAATTAGAATAAATTGATGTTATACCTTTAGAGGCGGCATCATCAATGTTTGAATTTTTAATTAAATCTTCAACAGTTGGTAAATTATAACTGTCAACCATTGATTTTAGTTGACTTTCGTCAAATCTAAAACCATAATAACGGGAATTTTGAAGAGCTTTCTTTAATTTATCAAAATTATTTGTTTGAATTAGTGCTAATAATTCGTCTTTTGGAATTCCTTTTTGATTAGCTTTTGCAACAGTTTCATGGGCTTTTGGCTCAATAGTCAAACTGCCTTTATTAACTGAAGCTGCAAAATCAGGATCATTTTGAGCTAATATTTCAAAATTTTTAATACTTTGAGAAAATTTTTTTGTAGCAACAATTTTATCATTTCTTTTATCTTTTATAACAATATCACCATTAATTTGGGCAACAACATTATTATCTTTAAAATCTAGATTAACTTGTTCAGTATCTAATTTTATTTGAACATCTAAAAATTTTGAAATTTGGTTAAAATTTAAATTTGCTAGTTTATTTTGGAAACTAATTTTTGATGTTAGTGGTTTTTTGACAATTTTTTCAATAAGTGAATTAAGAAAATTCGCGCGATTTTCTTTGGTTGCAAAAATTTCGTTATTATAATAATTTAGAAAATCTCATCCTGTAATTAAAGTTGAATTATTTTGACTAAAATTATTTATTGCAAAATAATCACTGTCAGAAAATTCACTTAAAACAATATCATCACTAATTGACTTATCAAGGAAAGAATTACTTAAATTGAGCTGAGTAGTAAGGAAAAATTTGGAATCCTTGTTAAAATCAGCGGCAATTTCCTTTGAAAAATTAGCAGAAAACTGGGCAACAAAGGTTAATTTATAAACCCCAGGCGTTGCTGTTTTTACTAAATATCGATCAGTTATAATTTGATCTTTTACCAAATTTATATCATAGCGAGGTTTTTGAATACCACTTTCAGACTCAAAGTAAAAGCTTTTATTGCTAAAAATTTGTGAAATTGTCTCATCCAGGTTGAAATATTTGTTAATAATTTCTCTAGCTTCGGTGTCATTTTTTGCGCTATTGACTTCTTTTTGAAAATCTTCGACTGAAATTAACCTGGTCAATTCTTTTTTAAATGAAAAATTAACCTCACTATTTGTGTAAGGTCTTAATTTTTTGAGCTGTTCTTCTGAATAAGTTGAAAAATTAGAAAGTGAATAATCTGGAACATAATTATAAGCAACTTTTTGTTTAAATAAGTCAGAAGTTGCTGTTTTATTGTCGTCTAATTTTTGTAAAACTCGCCAAAAAACCTCGAATGTTTGCTCATTATCATCAGGTTTGATATCAAAAATTTCTAGTTTGAAAGGTTTTCAATTATGATCGATTGAAAAATTAACAGGAATGCTAGAGTTATTGGTCTGGTAAAAATCAAAAAAATCTGTTAAATCAATGTCAGTTTTTTTAGTGTTATCGTCGTTCAAAAGTTTCTTTTTTAGATCTAAATAGTCAGAATTAGCATTTAAATATTTATCCTTTATACTAATAAAAGAAATTGATTTTGCTTGGTTTTGCACATCAATTCGGGGGTTTTTTAGTTCTAAATTTGCAAAAACGAGTAGCGGAGTGGCAATAATTACTCCACCAGCAATAGTGCTTAGCCCTAAAAGAAAAATATTTTTTTTAGTTAGTAGTTTTTTAGTGATTGTACTTTTCGTCACCTTTCCTCCTATGTTTTCTGTAAAAAATTTTAACAAAAAAAAAAAAAAAAAGGAAAGAAATTCCTTAGATTAGTTAATAAATAAACATTTTTGTGATAAAACTTGTTTTTAAATTCTTAAAATATTCTGCTTTTTGTTCATAAGCAACAATTAGTGAGTCAAAAGTTTCAAAAAGCTTGGCAATTTTTTCTTGCTCAACAGTATCAACCACTTTTATAAAATATTTTTCAATTTCATTAAGGCGAAAAATATGTCTAACAGATAAACCGGGACAAAAAAATTAGCACTAAGGTGTTGGCTTTTTTGTTCGAGTTTAGGTTTTAGGGACTTTTTTAACTTTTTTGGCAAACCCAGAAAAAATAACTATCAAAGAAAAACACTGAATTTTAAATCTAACCATAATAAAAGAAAAAATACAACTACTATTTAAACTCAATGCAAATAGAAAACTCATTTTTATTTACATTGAGCCTAAAAAAATATGTGAAGTTTTGAAAGAGCAATAATTAAAAGCCTTAAATTATAGATTTCTAAACGGTTAAATTTAAGGCTTTGGATCATATTTAAAAATATGACGGAAAATTCGCATTTTCTGATTTTTTATGACAAAAACATTATTAATTCCCCCTTAATTTAATATCAAAATTTATTAATTCATTCTTAGCGAGGTCTATTATAACATAATTTTATTTTAGACCAAGCATTTTTTTTTTTTTTTATAAAAGGTTGATTTTAAAATAATGAAATTAAGATTTAAGGCAAAAAACACGGATTTTAAACTAGGGCAAAGAAAATTAACAGTTTAATATTATTATAACATCATAGCATATTGCTGTGGTGTTTTTCAATTTAAAATTGATTGAATTCTATAGTTGTTGTATCAAAATATATAATCTGCAATTATTTTTTTCAGATCTTCTAAAGTTATTTTACTGTAGTTTAACTCGTTTAAGCATTCACTTTTTATAATTGAAAATCAATATTCAACCTCCCTATTATCCAAAGAATTTCCTATACGAGACAATGAAACAGTTCCTCCCATTTTATTTATTTTGTCAATATAGACTTTTGAAGTGTATTGAAATCCATGGTCCGAATGAATAACAAAATCTTTATCTATAGACCTAAATGTCTTTATATTTTCCATAACTAAATTAAGATCATTGTTTACAGATAATTTAAAATCTCTGATTTTTTTAGTTTTATGCTCAATTATTACAGACAAAAATACATGGTTTTCCTTAACATCTCTGGGAGCTTTTATATATGTAACATCAGTAGCAAAAATATTTCTATTTAATTTATCATTGTAGTCGCGTTTAACAATATCCGGAAGTGCGAATTTGGTGTTCTTAATTTCGCTCTTTCTTCTTCGTTTTCTAATTTTGCATACTAAATTCAATCTTTTTAAATGTCTTCCAAGACTTCGAGGGTGAATGTCAATATTATATTTCATAGAAATATAAGCACTTAACCTTAGGCGGCCATATCTACCTTTGTTGTCAAGAAAGGATTTTTTAATTATTGCGTCATTTTTGTGCTGCTTTACTTTTATAACTCTAGTTTTAGATTTTGCCACTGATTGTCTACATACATTAAAAATTTTTGCAGATTTGCTGTAGGGAATATTTAGTGTTTTGGCTTCACTAAGTTTTCCTGATTTTGATTTATCTTTGTTGGTTTCGTAATATCTCTTAGCTATTTCTATTAATTCTTCTTTTGTAAATTCGTTTCAATCGGGTTCAATTTGTTTTTTAGGTTTGCCACTCCCTGGCTTTCTCCTTGCACCCTTTTTATCTAATAATTGGTCTTGCATACCATTATTATAATATCTAATAATTTTTTTGATTCTTCGAACTAGTTGATCTCTGGTTATAAAATTTGTATCTGGCGAAATATCATTTATATAATTTATTGTTTTTTTAATCCAAATTCATTGTAAATTTTATAAATCATATCAAATTCGTCTTTTTTAAAGTGTCGTGACATTAGTATTCTCCTTTTTGTTACATTTGAAAATTTAAAAAAACTAACACTTTTGGTGTTAGCCTCCTCTTAAAAAATCGGACAAAAAACCCAACACCCTTAGTGTTAATTTTCTTTGCCCTAGTTTAAAATCCGTGTTTTTTGAGGATAAAACCTTAATCTTTATTATTTTAAACTCAACCTTTTTCAAAAAAAAAAAAAAAATGCTTGGTCTAAGAAAAAAATTATGTTATAATAATCAACACTAAGAATGAATTAATAAATTTGATATTGAATTAAGGAGGAATTAGTTATGTTTTTTGTCTAAAAAAGTGAGACAGCGCGAATTATCCATTATATTTTTAAATATGATGGAATGCCATAAATTTACCCGTTTAGAAATCTACAAATTTATGGCTTTTAATTATGGCTCTTTCAAAACTTCATATATTTTTTTAGGCTCAATACAAATAAAAATGAGTTTTCTATTTGCATTGAGTTTAAATAGTAGTTGTTTTTTTTATGTTTTTGTTAGTGTTTTAACTAAAAAGGTAGTTTAAATATTTATAATTTTGCTTTTTTAACTAAAAAACCGCCCAAAACCGGAACTTTTTTAAGATTATCTCATCAAACTGGGAAATTCGGGAATGGTTGCCGATTGAGGCTAAAACGTCCTAAAAATCCTTAAAAATTTTTTGCACAAAAAACTTTGTTTTTTTAAAAAATCATTTATAATTATTTCTAAATCTATCTTAAAAACAAAATTAGCTAAAATTTAAATTCAAAATTTGTCTAATTTTGTTTTTTTGTTTTTAGGAGGTTAAAATGCAAATTTTTTATGTCTCAAAGCGCAAAAAATATCTAATAGGAGCGGCAGCAAGCGCTATTGCTGTTGGCTTTTCCTTTGCATTAAATGAAGTAGTAAATAATTTTAATTGAGAATCTCCTTTGATTGCTTATTCACCAGAAGCACCATCAATAATTCTTAAAAATATACCAAATGACACCGCTTTTAATTCGCCAGTTACAAATTCTAAATTTATACCAGTCCAAAAACCAGAACCTAAAAAAATTGAATCAGATACCCCAGTAGTCCAACCGCAAAAAGTTGAAAAAATCCCACCAAAAGTTGAAATTCCAAAACAAGTTAAAAAAATTGCTATTGCCACCCCTAAGCCTCAACCTGCTCCAAAAATAACAAGAAGAGTAATTAGTCGAGTCGAATCAACCGTTCCAATTCCAGCTCCAAGTGTTTCAAGAACCGCTAGCTCGCCAGTTCATAGCACTGCAACCACTACCCAAAGAGTCCAAACTTCGCCAAGACAATCCCAATCAGTTAATGTTTCGCCCGGAGCAGTTGAGCAGGCAAAAGCTAATTGGCGTTTAGGTCTTGCTGCTTCAACACGAAGAACTGAGGCAAACATTGCCGCACGAGTAGCTGAAATTGCCGAACTAGAGCGCCAGTTAAAACATGAATTTAACCGTTATTATCCTAATGGTACTGACGAACAAAAAAAAGTATTTGAAGAAAGTCTAAGATACCAAATTTGAGTAGCAAATAATTACAAAACTAGAGAAGATAATTACTTAAAATTTTTAAAACAACAAGCAATAGAAGGTCCGAAATTTACTGATGTTGAATACAAATTAATTGAGCGCGGAATGACTGTTGATACTAATGATCATCACGGTTGAGTTTTTGTAAATCCTGATGACAATCCAATTACAGGTAAAAATGGACTTTATCGCCAACGAAACCAAAATCGTCTTTTAAGTAATGAAGGTTGA
This sequence comes from Mesomycoplasma ovipneumoniae, assembly GCF_038095975.1. NCBI lineage: Bacteria > Bacillati > Mycoplasmatota > Mycoplasmoidales > Metamycoplasmataceae > Mesomycoplasma > Mesomycoplasma ovipneumoniae. Next base: position 640,631 of record NZ_CP146003.1, read on the forward strand.
GTTCAACGTAATCCACAAGGAATTGCTAATCAAAACTATGAAGGTTGAGACAAAGCCGATATTTCTTCTAACAGTGAATGAAAAACTGAAATTGACAAAGTTGCCGGTTCAGGTTCTGGCTCAATAAAAGTTTACCAATATACTCAAAACGCCCAAAATAAACATAAAGCTTTCAAGTCCCAAATTATTGCTGTTTCAATTGATGCTAATGACAAAAATGCCTTTGAAAAATTCCAAGAATTTTTAAAATCAAATGTTGGCAACAAAATCGATGCTGTTGTTCTTAAAAATGTCGGCACAAAAAATAAAAACCAAAATATTGACAAAATTTTGCAAGCCTTACCAAATAATGTCCAAAAACTAACTTTATTTTTAGATGACCAAAAAGCAATAAATGGCCTGTTAGCACTTCGAGGTAAAAAACTTAAAGAATTAGAACTCTATTCTAACGAAAAAGCAATAGCTGACAACTGAGCAATTAATCCAAATGCCGTTGCTGATGTTGATTTTATTAGTTTTGATTATAATAATGCCGCTGATTTTCACAAAAACACACCTGATGAGCAAATTCCTGGATCAATTTTATTTGACACACTCCGTTGGGATAAAGGAGACAGTGAATCTAAAATCACCGAAGGTTTAAAATTAGCTTTTGGTTCCAAAATTTACCAACGGCCATTTCAAGGTCGCCATGGTGGTAAAGGCGGCTATCCTCCAAAACTAGATTTTTCTGAAACAAATATTAAAACAATTAAAAACCTTAAATTTGATGAAGTGGATCAAATTTTTAATGATAACATTAAAAACTGAAAAGAAGATAAATATGCATCTCAAGACTATGAAGGCTTTAAAAAGCTAAGATTTACCGACATTTATTTTGCTGCAGATAGTAATTCTGGAACTAGTACTAATTCAGGTCCAACTTTTTCAGTTAGTGTTTCAGACTTTGAAGGCTCAAAATATACTGACAAATTAAGTGGAATTTCTGAGCGTTATGACAGTCCTTCTGGTCGAATTTATTTTCGTAATGAAGCTGGCCAAAATCAGCAAAATGTTACATTTAATATAAGTGGAACTCCAAGCGAAAATGCCAAAGAACAACTTAAAGCTTTTGTTGAAGCAGTAAATAATGCTTATCCTTTTAGTAAAATTGTTGTCGATTCAGAACAAATTAAACAAGATCTAATTAAGTTCTATCAAGAAAAAACTAAAGATCCAAGACAAAAAGAAGCATCAAAAGGTAAATTTGCCTTGCGTGAAATAAGTGTTAAATCCTCTTCATCATAATTTAGACTACTAAAAATTTTAAATATAAAAAAATCCAACTTTTACTATTTAAAGGTGGATTTTTTATTGTGACTTATAATATTCCTGTGTTTTCAGTTTGATGGCAAAAATTCACTTTTTAGTGGATATAAATAGCAAAAATACCGGTAATAAACTAGGACAAAAAAAATTAACACTAAGGTGTTGGCTTTTTTGTCCGAGTTTAAGGAGAAAGCTAACACCAAAAGTGTTAGTTTTTTTAAATTTTCAAATGCAACAAAAAGGGAAATACTAATGTCAAGACACTTTAAAAAAGACGAATTTGATATGATTTATAAAATTTACAATGAATTTGGATTAAAAAAAACAATAAATTATATAAATGATATTTCGCCAGATACAAATTTTATAACCAGAGATCAACTAGTTCGAAGAATCAAAAAAATTATTAGATATTATAATAATGGTATGCAAGACCAATTATTAGATAAAAAGGGTGCAAGGAGAAAGCCAGGGAGTGGCAAACCTAAAAAACAAATTGAACCCGATTGAAACGAATTTACAAAACAAGAATTAATAGAAATAGCTAAGAGATATTACGAAACCAACAAAGATAAATCAAAATCAGGAAAACTTAGTGAAGCCAAAACACTAAATATTCCCTACAGCAAATCTGCAAAAATTTTTAATGTATGTAGACAATCAGTGGCAAAATCTAAAACTAGAGTTATAAAAGTAAAGCAGCACAAAAATGACGCAATAATTAAAAAATCCTTTCTTGACAACAAAGGTAGATATGGCCGCCTAAGGTTAAGTGCTTATATTTCTATGAAATATAATATTGACATTCACCCTCGAAGTCTTGGAAGACATTTAAAAAGATTGAATTTAGTATGCAAAATTAGAAAACGAAGAAGAAAGAGCGAAATTAAGAACACCAAATTCGCACTTCCGGATATTGTTAAACGCGACTACAATGATAAATTAAATAGAAATATTTTTGCTACTGATGTTACATATATAAAAGCTCCCAGAGATGTTAAGGAAAACCATGTATTTTTGTCTGTAATAATTGAGCATAAAACTAAAAAAATCAGAGATTTTAAATTATCTGTAAACAATGATCTTAATTTAGTTATGGAAAATATAAAGACATTTAGGTCTATTGATAAAGATTTTGTTATTCATTCGGACCATGGATTTCAATACACTTCAAAAGTCTATATTGACAAAATAAATAAAATGGGAGGAACTGTTTCGTTGTCTCGCATAGGAAATTCTTTGGATAATAGGGAGGCTGAATATTGATTTTCAATTATAAAAAGTGAATGCTTAAACGAGTTAAACTACAGCAAAATAACTTTTGAAGATCTGAAAAAAATAATTGCAGATTATATATTTTGATACAACAATTATAGAATTCAATCGATTTTAAATTGAAAAACACCACAGCAATATGCTATGATGTTATAATAATATTAAACTGTTAATTTTCTTTGCCCTAGTTTATTTACCGGTATTTTTTCATATTTAGATTCACTAAAAAGTGAATTTTTGCATCAAACTGGCAAACTCAATAATATTCTAAATTATAATAAAAAATCCAACTTTTACTATTTAAAGTTGGATTTTTTTATATTTTAAAATTTTTAAGGATTTTTAGGATGTCTTAGTTTCAACAGGTATTCCTTCAACTGAACTACCAAGTTGAGAAGCTAATGAAGAATCAACTTGAATTTTACTGAAAGAATCTGTTCGCTTTGCCGCTTTTAGGAAGTATTCTAAGTCAGTTTTGGCATTTGCAGAGAAATTTCCTTTAAGAACTAAAGTTGCACCCTGAACTTGTTTTCCATCTTTGTCTTTAATGAAAATATTTGAAAACTCAAAAGGTCCAAAATTAAGTCTTTTTTGGAATTGACCATCAAATTTATCTAGCTCAACGGTATAAGTTTTTTGTCCTGAAGTAGAACTATTAGAATCAATTCCAAAGGAAATGTCACGGAACTTTAAGTAAAAATTAGCTTGTTCTTTAATACCAGTGTCAGTTTCTCATGTTGAAATTTGGTCGTTGAATTGTTTGTTAGCCTCGTCAAAATTAATATCTTTAAAAGTTTTTATTTCGGTTTTAGAAAAATCAAGGTTAGGTGGGTAGCCCCCACGGCCACCAAAAACTCCTTGGAAAACTCGCTGATTAATTTTTGATCCAAAAGCAATTTTTAGTCCTTCATTAATTTTGTCGGTACTTCCTAGTTCTTTTGTTCAACTTAAAGTGTCAAAACGAATTGAACCAGGTAATTTTGCCTTATCATTATAAAGATTTATACTTGCCTTATCAACAAAGTCTCATTTAATAAAGTCAACATTTTTAAGACCGTTAGGATTAATAGATCAAGTTCCGGTTTCTTTTTGGGCATTTGAATAAAGCGATAATTCAGTAAGTTTATGATTTTCTAATTTTGAAAGGGCTTCAAGTCCTTTATTGTCTTCAACAAAAAGACGCAAAGAAGTAATTGATTTAGGTAATTTAGAAATAATTTGTTCAATTGTTGAAGTGTAGTCGCCTTTGACATTTTGGAGGACAACTTCTTTTAGGTCGCTTTGAGATTTGGCTAAACTTTGAAGAATACTATCAAATTTTGACAGAGCAGTTGGATCTGAAGAGTCTAGATAGAGCGATTTGAATTGGGTTAGACCGTTATTTCCAGCGGTGTTACCGGCGTCTTTCTTGTATTGGATAAGTCTAATTGAATTAGAACCATTAGGAATTCCGGCTGTTTGTAGAGCTGAAGTAAAGCTTGAATCATTTACATGTGAGCTAGGATTATTTAGTCCACCAGATCAACCCGGACGAGATAGGCTACTTAAAACTGTTGAGTCTTGGTTTGGCCATGGGCTATCATAAGGCGCAATTCCTCTTGCATTATCAGCTTTAATTGCTTTTTTAACGATATTATTTCTAGGTTCTCATCCGTCGGTTTCTCTATCGGGGGTATAACCTTTTTCAAGCAGACCAATTTCTTCTCTAGTTAGACGTCCTTGTTCAAAACGAGCTTTACGTTCAGAGTGGTACTTTAAGTCATATTGTTGACGTTCAAGTTCATATTTTTTTTGGTTAATTTGGTAATTATAGCTTTCATTTCAAACTTTAAGACGGTGCTTGTACTCTTCAGTACCTACCACTTTTGACCCTGACCAGTAAACTGACTCATGTTTTTGATTTTGCTGTCTTTCTAATTCTCTAATTTCAGCAGTTATTCTTGCAATATTTGAATTAGTAGTGCCTATATTAGTTGAAGCCCGAAATCTAAGGTTTTGGAGAGCTTGGCCATATTTACCAGCATCAACTTGCTGATAAGAAGCAGCGGGAGTTGGAGCAGGCGGGGTAAAAGTAGGAGTTACCGGTTGGGCTTGGGTTCTTGGAGGAGTAACTGTTTGAATTGTTCTTACTCTTTGAACCGGGCGTGGAGTTGGGCGGGCAATAGTTCGAATTGGGGTAACGATTGGTGAGATTGGTCTTGGTTTTGCTTTTGGTGTTGACTGGGGAACTGGGTTGTCGATTTTCTTAACAGTTGGGGGCTCGACAGTTTCAACTGGTTTTGGGACAACTATTTTTGGGCCTGGACTTGGAATTGGTGCTTCAGGAAGATTTTGTTTTTTAGGTGGATTGATAAAATTTGTATTTGCAACAGGAGAAAAATTAACATCATTTGGGGTGTTTTTTAAAACTGTTGAAGGAGTTGATGTTGAATAAGAAACTTCTAAAGGATCAAAAATACTACCCGAAAAAACACTCGGAATATAAGCTGCACTAGCAACTGAAAGTCCGAGCAATGAAACGGCAATTATTTTTTTTCTTTTTGATAAATACAGTACCATGATATCTCCTTTTGCAAATTACTTTGTTTAACTTTGCTTAACTTATTTTACTTTGTTTTTACATATTCACTTAAATTATAATATAAATTATAAAAATTTGTAGTAAAAAATCTTAAAAAAATTGGGCTAATTTTTTCAGTTTTGCTTTGATAAATATTGGTGAATTTTTTCAACATAATCAGTCTTTTCAAAGCTAAGATCAAGATCATCGCGGCCAAAATGTCCATAAACTGCAAGATTTTGATAAATTGGCTTTCATAGTCCAAGTTGACTAACTAAATTAGCAAGTCGAAGATCAAAAACACCTCTAATAATTTGACTAATTTGATCTGTGCTGAATTTAGGGTTTTTAACATAAGTAATATTAACTAAATCAGGAAATTCAGAGCCAATTTGGTATGAGAGTTGAATTTCAATTTCATCTGCTAAATTAGCAGCAACTAGATTTTTTGCAATATAACGGGCAATATAAGCCCCACTTCGATCAACTTTTGTATAGTCCTTTCCACTAAAAGCTCCACCGCCATGATGAGCTGCATCTCCGTAGGAATCCATAATTATTTTTCGCCCAGTCAGACCACTATCACCAATTGGCCCTCCGATTGTAAATTCACCAGCTTGATTAATGAAAGTTTTAAAATCAGAATTTAGATCATATTCTTTGGCAGTTGGTATCATAATTTTATTTAGTACAAAGTCGCGAAAGCGAGCTATGTCATAATTTTTTAAATGCTGAATTGACATTAACATTTTAGTTATTTTTGGTTGGCTGTTTTGATCATAGACAACTTCAACTTGCGATTTCATGTCAGCAAGGGCTTCTAAAAACTGACCATTTTTACGGTAAAATTCAGCTTTTTGAACCAAAGAGTGGGCCAGACTTTGGGCAAGAGGCATAAAATTTTTAGTCTCATTAGTGGCAAAACCATAAACAATCGACTGATCACCAGCACCAAGGCTATTTTGAGAACGATTTACAAGACTAGAAATTTCTTTTGACTGGTTATTTACATTCGAAATTATTGTAAAATCATTTTCGGTATAGCCAATTTCAAACAAAATTTCCCAAGCAGTTTTGATAAAATCAACATAGCCAGTAGTCGAAATTTCACCGCCGATAATAATAAGTCGATTTGAAGCCATCACTTCAATTGCCGCCCTTGAGTTTCGATCTTGATCTAAAAGTTTATCAAGAATTGAGTCAGCAATCTGATCGCAAATTTTATCAGGATGACCTTTTCCAACAGATTCGGCGACTGAAATTTTCGATATTTTCATTTTTTTCCTTTGGTTCTAAAATTAATAGCTAAAAATTAGGCAGTTTTTTGTTTTGCTTGGAGAAATTCTTCAAAAGAGAGTGATTTTTGGCGTTTTGTTGTCAGTTTTCCGTTATTTATTTTGATAATTAAGTCGGCGAGAGGTTCCATTTGGGGATCATGAGAAACCATGACGATTGTTGTTTTATATTTTTTATTAATATATTTAAGAATTCTTAAAACTATATTTGTGTTATTTTCATCAAGAGCACCGGTTGGCTCATCAGCAAAAATTATTTTTGCGTTTTTAACAAGAGCTCTTAGTATTGAAATTCGCTGTTGTTGACCACCGGACATTTGTGAAGGGAATTTAAATTTTATATCATCTAGTTCAAATTCAGTAAATAAATCCTGGATATCTAAAAGTTTTGTTTTATCACCTTGAAGATAAGCACCAACTTGAACATTATCATAGCCATTTATATTTCCAAGAAGATTATATGACTGAAAAATAAATGAAACTTTTTGACGACGGAATTTTGTAAGCTCTGAATTTTTAAGATAGGCTAAATTAACCGAGTCAACAATAATATCACCTTCAGTTGCCCTATCAAGCCCTGACATTAAATTCAATATTGTTGACTTTCCTGATCCGGATTTACCATTTAAAATAGCAAAATCACCCTCGGCGATACTAAAACTAATATCTGCAAAAACTTTTGTAACGACAGACCCAAAAAGATAATATTTTGACACGTTTTTAAAATCTATTATCGAACCAGGTAAGTTAGTGTCTTGAATTTTACCAACTTTAACTCGTGGAGTATCGTTTGCTCAGCGAATTAATTTTAATTGTTTTGCTGATAAATTTTCTGACTCAGTTTCTTTAATTATTTTTAAGGCTTGTGTTTGTCTTTCAACTTTTTTTGCCTTTGAAAAAAAACTTAATGACATATCTACTCCTGTAATTGCTAGTTCAACTAGTTTTTATAATATATTTAAACTTTTACATTAAAGGCTAAATTATAATACAAAAGTTAAATTTTAAAATATTTTTTAAAATTTAATGCAAAAAAAGCTATTAAACTAAAATAAAAAGTGAATTTTAGAAGAGTGAAAAACAAGCCATGTCAGGGATAAAACAAACTAATTTTAATTCTTAATTTTCTATTCTTTGAGTATATTTATTATATCAGAAAATTTAAAACTTGGTAATAATTTTTTTTTATTTTTTTAAATTGTTTTTTAAGGTAAAATTTAATTAATTAAATAGCAAATAAAAACCAAATGGAGGTAAAAATGACAGAGGTTTTATACATAAAGTCACATTTAAACCAAAATTCAACTTCTAACAATGTTGCAAAACTTTTTATTGAACATTATAAAGAGCAAAATCCTAATGCAATTATTAGTGAATTTGATCTTAATGATTATAAAGTCGGACAAATTTCCCTAAATTCAGAAAATTTTTCAAGCTTTTGAAAAGAAGTTGATGCTGATTTTTGAATTGAAAAGCTAAAACAAGCCAAAAAAGTAATTATTTCATCACCGATAATAAATTGAGGCTATTCAGCCCAAATTAAAAATTTTTTTGATGCAGTTTGTCTTGCTGATCGTACATTTTCTTATAAATATTCAAAAAAAGGTGGAGCAATTGGTCTTCTTGATAATATTGAAAATGTTCAAATTATATTAAGCTCACATTCAAAACAAGAAGAACTACCAAGTCCAAATCCAGCTGAGACAATCATTGGTACTTTTAATTTTCTTGGTGCTAAAAAAATTAATAATCCGCTTATTATTGAACAGTCTTATAAATATAAAGAAAATGGCTTTGATGAGACTCTTGTAGAACAAATCAAAGAGACAGCCAAAAGTTTTTAAAAAAAATAAAAATAGGAAAATTATGAATATTCTAGTTTTAAAGTCATCAGTTAATGAGAAAAAAGGATCATATTCTTCAACTCTTTCAGATCTTTTTGTTAAATTTTATAGAGAGATTAATCCTGAGGATCAAATTGAAGTTCTTGATCTAAATAAATTTGAGATTGCTAACATTAATTTAACAGAAAAAAATTTTCAAGATGGTAGTTTTTACCAAAATGCACAAGCAGAGTTTTGAATTGATAAATTAAAAAAAGTAGATAAGGTTGTTTTTTCAACTTCAATGACAAATTTTAATTATTCAGCCACAACTAAAAACTTTTTTGATGCAATTACAATCCCAAATCAAACCTTTAGTCTTAATAAAGAAACTGGCAAGTATCACGGATTATTAGATAACATAAAAAATGTACAAATTCTTACAGCCCAAGGAGCTCCAATTGGTTGATATCCATTTGGAAATCATACTGCCTTAATTAAACAAATTTTTGAATTTTTAGGTGCTAAAATTGTCTCAAGCCCTTTTGTTCTTGCAGGAACAAAAGTAGCCCCAGCAAATCAGCTATCAATTAGCGATTTTGTTGAGCAACATCAGACTGAAATTAAAAAATTAGCACAAAATTTTTAAAATATCGAAAAACAAGTATAATTTTATAATTGATTTAAAAAAATTATAAGGACTAACATGAAAAAAAATATCCATCCTGTTCAACACGACTTAGCTCTAACTTGTTCAACTTGTAATTCAGAATTTACTATCAAAACAGTAGTTGATAAATTTACAATTGATATTTGCTCTGGTTGCCATCCTCAGTTTACTGGTGATAGATCACTTAGTCGAACTACCGGAAGAATTGAAAGATTTCGTCGTATGGCAGCAAAAGCGCAAAAAAATCCTGTAAAAAAATAGTCAATAATTTTAAATATGATTACAAAATTAAATAAATTACAAGCAAATCTAACTGTTTTGTATACTAATTTGAAAAATTTTCATTGAAACCTACAAGATGTAGATTTTTTAGTTATTCATAAATATACAGACAAATTAGCAAAAAAAACAATTGAATTTGTTGACGAAGTCGCTGAAAAAATCCGTTCACTAGGACAAGTTGCAATTTCAAGTTTTGATGAAATTAGTCAAAATTCAGATTTAGAAATATTTAATTCAAAAATTTGAACTTCTGAAGTAGCTCTTGAAAAAATTGGCAAACAAATCAAGCTAATTCTTGAAGTTTGCAAAAATATCCAACAAGACGAGTCAAATTTTGAAATTCAACATTTAATTTTTCCATTAATTGATGAACTTGTTCTTTACTATCATAAAGAACTTTGAATAATTCATGCACAAAAATCAAATAATTAATCTTATTTATGATTCAGAACCGATAAGAATTGATATTTTGGTTGCTAAATTAACTAATTCTTCACGGGCTATTGCTCAAAATTTAATTTTAAATAAAAAAGTTTTGATTGATAATGTTCTATCTTCTAAAAAAAATTTACTTGTAAAATCTGGTCAAAGTATTATGATCATAAATGATTATACAAGTCCAGAGCCATCATTAAAAGCTGCTAAAATTGATTTTGAAATTATTTTTGAAGATGAAGATATTCTTTTAATCAATAAACCAAAAAATTTAGTTGTTCATCCTGGCGTTGGCAATTGAGACGGAACACTTGTAAATGGAGTCATTGATTTTTTAAAAAATAATCTCAGTGATCTTGATAAAGTTCGACCAGGAATTATCCATCGACTTGATAAAGATACAAGTGGTCTTATTTTAGTAGCTAAAAATGCAAAATCACATTCATATTTTGCCGATCAATTGGCAAAAAGAGAAATTCAAAGATTTTATAAAGCAATAGTAGTTGGAAAAATACCTCATAAATTTATTAAAATAAATTTGCCAATTGCTCGTGATTCCAAAAATCCCTTAAAAAAGACAGTTAGTTATTTTAATTCCAAACAAGCAATAACTAATGTTGAATTAATTAAGCATTTTGTTTACAAAAACCAAAATTTTAGCCTAATAAAATGCCAACTTGAGACTGGTAGAACTCACCAAATTCGCTTACATCTTGCTCATATAGGTTTTCCAGTTTATGGCGATCCAATTTATGGAACCAAAGTTGATAATTTAGGCCAAAGATTGCATGCTTACAAATTAATTTTTAGACATATTGACGGAAAAGAACTTGAATTTAGCACTGATTTGCCAAAGGAATTTATGATCGCCTTTAATGAAAAAATCTAAAATTTTAGTGTCTTAGAGTATTTCATTAAAAAAGAAACAAAGAAAAATTTTAAGCAAAAATTTACTATATAATAAGGATATCCCTAGTTTCCCAGTTTGATGAGATAATCTTAAAAGAGTGTCCGGTTTTGGGCGCTTTTTTAACTTTTTTGGCAAAAGTTAATTACCTATTTTTTACCGATTTATTAAGATAACTGGAAAACTCAGGACAAATAACAACCAAACGAAAAACACTGAATTTTAAATCTAACACTCACGAAAGAAAAACCTACTTATTAACCAAAAAAGCAGGCTAAAAAGCAAAATTATGAAATTTTTAAACTACCTTTTTTAGTTAAAACGCTGACAAAAACAATAAAAAAATACAACTACTATTTAAACTCAATGCAAAAAGAAAACTCGTTTTTATTTGCAGCGAGCCTAAAAAACATGTGAAGTTTTGAAAGAGCCATAACCAAAAGCCCTAAATTTCTAGATTTCTAAACGGTGAAATTTAAGGCATACCATCATATTTAAAAATATAATGGAAAATTCGCACTATCAAAGCACATTAGACAAAAAACATAACTAATCCCCCCTTAATTCTAATATCGATTTATTAATTATTCTTAAGCGAGATTTATTATAACATAATTTTATTTTAGACCAAGCATTTTTTTTTTTTTTTTACAAAAGGTTAATTTTAAAATAATAAAAATTAAGACTTTAGATCAAAAAACACGGATTTATAAACTAGGACAGAGAAAGTTAACACTAAGGAGTTGGCTTTTTTGTCCAAGTTTAAGGAGAAAGCTAACACCCAAAGTGTTAGCTTTTTTAAATTTTCAAATGCAACAAAAAGGAGAATACTAATGTCAAGACACTTTAAAAAAGACGAGTTTGATATGATTTATAAAATTTACAATGAATTTGGATTAAAAAAAACAATAAATTATATAAATGATATTTCGCCAGATACAAATTTTATAACCAGAGATCAACTAGTTCGAAGAATCAAAAAAATTATTAGATATTATAATAATGGTATGCAAGACCAATTATTAGATAAAAAGGGTGCAAGGAGAAAGCCAGGGAGTGGCAAACCTAAAAAACAAATTGAACCCGATTGAAACGAATTTACAAAAGAAGAATTAATAGAAATAGCTAAGAGATATTACGAAACCAACAAAGATAAATCAAAATCAGGAAAACTTAGTGAAGCCAAAACACTAAATATTCCCTACAGCAAATCTGCAAAAATTTTTAATGTATGTAGACAATCAGTGGCAAAATCTAAAACTAGAGTTATAAAAGTAAAGCAGCACAAAAATGACGCAATAATTAAAAAATCCTTTCTTGACAACAAAGGTAGATATGGCCGCCTAAGGTTAAGTGCTTATATTTCTATGAAATATAATATTGACATTCACCCTCGAAGTCTTGGAAGACATTTAAAAAGATTGAATTTAGTATGCAAAATTAGAAAACGAAGAAGAAAGAGCGAAATTAAGAACACCAAATTCGCACTTCCGGATATTGTTAAACGCGACTACAATGATAAATTAAATAGAAATATTTTTGCTACTGATGTTACATATATAAAAGCTCCCAGAGATGTTAAGGAAAACCATGTATTTTTGTCTGTAATAATTGAGCATAAAACTAAAAAAATCAGAGATTTTAAATTATCTGTAAACAATGATCTTAATTTAGTTATGGAAAATATAAAGACATTTAGGTCTATAGATAAAGATTTTGTTATTCATTCGGACCATGGATTTCAATACACTTCAAAAGTCTATATTGACAAAATAAATAAAATGGGAGGAACTGTTTCGTTGTCTCGCATAGGAAATTCTTTGGATAATAGGGAGGCTGAATATTGATTTTCAATTATAAAAAGTGAATGCTTAAACGAGTTAAACTACAGTAAAATAACTTTTGAAGATCTGAAAAAAATAATTGCAGATTATATATTTTGATACAACAACTATAGAATTCAATCAATTTTAAATTGAAAAACACCACAGCAATATGCTATGATGTTATAATAATATTAAACTGTTAATTTTCTTTGCCCTAGTTTAATTTACCGGTATTTTTTCATATTTGTATTGACTAAAAAGTGAATTTTTGCCATCAAACTGGCAAACTCAGAAAAAAAAGAAACAAAGAAAAAAATTTGAAAACAAAAATTTACTATATAATAAGGATATATAGTAAATTTTTTTTATTTCAAAGAAATGGGGTGATTTATGAAAATAAATAACAAAAATATTAAAAAAATTATTGGTCTAAGTCCATTAACCAATTTAACATTTGCTAGCTTGTTAATTAGTGTTCCACTAATTACTGTTATTTCCCAGAAAAATTGGCATCAAAAAGATTCAACAAGTCTAGCTTATAATGAAGAATTTAACAATTTTTTAGATTTAGAAGCTAATAACGTTATTAGCCAATTGGAGCAAAATTCTAGCGTTAATTTTTAAATGTTCAAGATGTTGACCAGGAAGCACGAAAAATTGGCAATCTTGGTAGATTTAAAAAAGATTTCAATAATTTTATTAATAAAGTAAAAGCGAATCCAAGGGCAAATCTTGAAAAACTTGCAAAAGACACTTTAGCTACAAAAGGCATTAATTATGACCAATTAAAAAAACAATATCAACACAAAGTCAAAATGCCAGCAGTAACATTTTCATACAAATACAAACCACAAAACCGTTGATCTATGGGTAATGTTCCATTCCCTTGAGATCCTAGAAAAATAAGCTTTCGCAGAGTACCAGCCTCCGGAGTTCCACAAAACAATGATACTTATAATAGATATTCGGCCGGAGTATGAAGGTCACATGTAAAAACTGCTTCATTTGCAGCAATAAATTTTGGACTTGCTGTGGCTTATGGTTTTGCTCTTAATTTTGTCGCTGCTGTTTCAGCCGGTGCGGCAGGCTCAATGCTTAGTTATCTTTCAGCAAAATACAAAGAACTTTATGATCAACTACAAAAAGCTCCTTTTGATATTAGCGATAAAATCAAAGGACAAATGGCAAGCCATGCAAATGCAATTGGTATTGCGGGTAGCGTTAACAAATGACTTCGAGGAGTTTTAACTCTTGCAAATAGTGTTAGAAAAATACAAACAACTGTTAGACCAGCATTATTAGCTTCAAGTGTTCTTTCAAATGCTGGCGCTATTATTTCATTAATCGATCTAACTCAAGGACTCATTAGCGAACTTATAGACCGTCTAGTGATTATTGATAATTAATTTGAAATTTTTAGGAAATAGCAAGTCAAAAATCTATATAAACTTAAAAAAAGCCACTTATTTAAGCGGCTTTTTTTAAGTTTGAATAATTTAATTTTTATACAGGGTTAATTATATGGTGCTCTCGACAAGACTTGAACTTGCACCCGTTTCCGGATTAGAACCTCAATCTAACGTGTATACCAATTTCACCACGAGAGCTTATATGGCGGATCAGACAGGATTTGAACCTGCGCGGGTTTTTTTGAACCCCTAATACGTTTCCAACATATCCTCTTAAGCCTCTTGAGTACTGATCCAAAGTAACATAAGATTTAACACTATAATTATACAACAAAAAAGGATTGCTATTAATTTAGATTCAAATTTTTAAACTTCTAAATTAAAGGAAATAAAAGTTCAAAAGAATGGCTCCTAAGAATAAATGATTAGCAAAGGGTTAAGTTTTGAATGAACAATATATCTAAAAATTCATTAATGATTTTTTGTTATTCAAGATAATTATAACACAAAAAAATTTTTTAGTAAAAAATTTTTGAAATCTAATAAAGTTGTGATTTGTGTTGATTTTCCCGAATTTGACACTTTGATGAGATAATCTTAAAAAATCCCAAAAATAAACCAAGACAAAAAAGCCAACGCCTTAGTGTTAATTTTTTTTGTCCTGGTTTAGATAAATTTCATAAAAACAGATTTACCTTAAAAACACAAAATACTTAATATTGCCGCATACAATTGTTTTAATAGTATTCATCAATTTTTTCTAAATTATCAAACATATTACTATCGAAAAAAACATCATTTATTATATTTTTTTTCATTTTTTCATTATTTTTATTTATTCAATTCTTATCTAGATTATAACTTTCTAAAAATTCACAACTGTTAATATAAGGTTTGATTAATATTGTATTCAAAAAAATTAAATCATCTGTTGATATTCATTTTTTCTGCGTTTTTGAAAATTCTTCTAAATTATCAAATGCAAAATAAAGATATTGCAATAAAGATTTGTGCAGGTATTTGGTAAAAAATAAGACAATTGTTTCTTTGCTATTTTTTTCTCACGCACTAAAAGCATGTCTTTTTATTGGCTCAACTTCATTTTTGATTAAAGCAGAAAAATGTTTTAAAGTAGTTGTTTCAATCAGAATATTTTTGTTGTTTGTCTCTATAAAACCATCTGATCCGCCTCCCGGGGCTTGTGAAGTAGGCATTAGTTTTGAGTTTAGTTTAGTTTTGCAAATGTTAATAAATGAATCTATGTGAATAGAAGGTTGTTTATGTTGAATAGATAACCAAACATGTAAATTTATTAGGTACTCATATAATAGATATATTGGTATACCCTCTAATGATTTGATGTTGTCTAAATTTTTAATCACATTGCGCTCTTTAAGAACAAGATCAAGGTTGCAATCGCTCCTTAAAATTAGGTTTACCTCTTCAAGTGTAAATGGTATTGGAATATTTTCATTTATAGAGTCAACATTTGTTGAAAATGACTCAATTAATTTAAAAATATTTTCCATAGTTTGCTTCAAACTTGTTTTTTGAGAGAAAAAATCCCCTTGTTCTAGCAATTTTTCAAGTAAATTGACAATATTTTCATTCTTTAATTTAATAAATGAGGTTTCAGAATTTTTATCAATTTTAAAGATATTTAAAGACTGTAACCAATATAAATTTATGCTTGAATATTCATCCTCAGCGGTTATCGACTTTCTAATAAATTCAATTGAGGATAAAAACTTATCAGTTCTTGTTGTTTTTATTAAATATGACAATTCTTCTACATATGTAGTGATTTTTTCCTTGTCAAATTTTTCTATCTCTTGCGATAAATATTTAAGAATGATTTTTGAAACAGCCATACGATCGTTTACAATAGAAGAAAAAGCAAGAAGAAACTCTTTAACTCCCTCGTAATCTGAGTTTTTAAAAAGATCAACAAATTGAGTTAAAATCTCTATATTTTTCGGTGGTTTTCTGAATGAAGATAATTGATTTTGAATTTTATCGCCCTTGATACCATTATTAAGAATGTTTCATTCTTTTCAACCATTTTTGTCCATTGAGCCATTATTCAAAATTGCTTTAATCAACTCTAAAAATGGTTGAATATCCCTTTTAACCTCAGTATTAGATAGATTAAAACGAAGAACGATAGTCAATCAAAAAATTTCATAAATAGTTGTTTGAAATTTTTCTCTTAATATCTTTTCTATTTTTTCATATTTATCAGAATCGATTAGTTGATTAAAAAAATATCCGTCGTCAGTTAGAATACCTTTAAATGATTTGGTTGATTTATGTTCAATTAATCCCAATCATTTTAATGTTTTCAATAATAAATTTATGTCTTTTTTAATGTACTTGCCTGGTTTTTTGTTTCTTTTATATCCTTCTTTGACACATTTTTCTCAAAAATACTCAAAATCACTTATTTCTGACTTTTCACTAATTTCACCACTATTATAATTTGCAATAAATTTCATAGCAAAAGTGTAAAGAGCTAATTGATTATTAACTCTTCAGGCAGTGTCTCCAAGTTTTCAATTTGTTTTATTATTATTCATAATTCCAAAAAATAATTTCCTCTACTTCTTTGTTTTTTCTATGGTAATTAGAATTTTTATAACTAATGTTTAACTTTTTGACATTAATTGACCGGTCTTCTATAAATTTCTTTAATACGGTATTTATATTATTTCCATTTTTTAAAAAATTAGACGCAACAAATTTAATTCCTTTATCATCTAAAATTTTGAAAATTGAAATAAGTCTATTTTCGTCAGTTATTGATCATGTTGAATTATATGGTGCTTGAGATACAAGGTAAGGGGGGTCAAAATAAAAAATAATTTTATCGGGGTCAAGTTTTTTTATTATTTTTAAAACAAAATCCTCAAAATCCTCATTATAAAGTTTTATATTTCTATCTTTAGCTATTTGACTAAATAGTTCCAAATTTTTTCGGCGATAGTTCGAATAACCACTTTTACCAATCGGAACATTAAATTGTCCTTTTGAATTAAATCTTATCTCAGAGTTAAAGCTAAAGAAAACTAATACTATTAAGGAAACAATGTCTCTGTTATAGTGATTGTAATCATCACGAAGTTTTTTATATCCAATATTATTTTTTTTATAGTCTTTTTGTGTAATCAAGGAATATTTATTAACTTTTTCTTTAATTAAATTATCTATATGATTAAATTCATTTTTTATAAAAAAATTTATTATGTTGAATAATTGTTTGTCTTTTTCATTAAAAATAATATTTTTAAAACCCGAGTTAATTCCAACATTAAAACTTCCGCCAAAAACATCGATAAAGAAATGATCATCGCATACTTCTGGACTTGGGATAATATCTAATAATTCGGGCAATATTCTAAACTTATTGCCTATGTGATTTAAAGGTGACCTAACTAAATTACTCATTTTTAAAATTTTTAAGCCTTTCCATTATTTTTTTATAATAACCTTCATCTATTTCAGACCCGATAAATCTTCTTTTTGTTTTCAAAGCAGCTATTGCTGTAGTTCCGCTGCCCATAAACAGATCCAAAACTAAATCATTGGGGTTGGTATGTAATTTGATTAAATCAATAATCAAATTAAGCGGTTTTTGGGTAGGGTGTAATCTCTTAGCACTTCCAAGTTCACTTGAATAAACATATTCTGGTTTTATATAAGCCTTATCTTTTTTTAACTCAAAGTTAAAAGTTCATTTTTTTCCTGGTTTGACAGCTCATAAAGCAAATTCAAAATCTGAAACGTATCGTCTTTTTGTATTTCTTGGCATTGGATTTTTTTTAACCCATCTAATAAGGTCCTTAACAAGGAAACCATTCAGCTCAAGTGTTCGTGCGATTTCACCTAAATTTTTTCAATCATTGAAAATAATTATTGAACCGCCATTCTTAATAAATGGGGATGTTAAATTTATTCATTCTGATTGGTCAAAATTTTTGTCTCACTCTCCAAAATCGATTCCGCTTCTACCAATAGATTTGAAATTATTTTTTCTGCTTATATTGTAAGGAGGGTCGGTTATAACTGCATCAACTTTTATTTTATTATCTCGCAAATATTGTAAAAGAATTTTATAGTCACCATTTAATACAAAATCAATTTTTTCTGACATAATCCTCCAAAAATAAACAAAATTTATTAAATAAAAAATGTAAATTCTATTTTATAAACAACCTAGAACTAATATTTTTACTTTTTATAAAAAATATAAACTCTTATGCAAAATGTTTTGTATTTGCGAGTATATTCTAATGATAACAAATTTTAAAAAATGCTTTTTAAATAGACCAAAAAGCTAGCTAAAATTAAGACTAAACTATTTATCATTAAATTATATATCAAGTTTGTACCAATATATAACTAGTATACATACAAAGTAAGGAAATCGATTCTAATTGGGGAGTGTTCATAATTTTGTGTTTTAAATTTTATGGATTTTTTTCTGATAGAAATCTAATTTAATTTTACATTATTTAATCGATTAGGGAAAATAATTTCTAATTCTTTTTTAATTATGTCTCAATTTCTTACCTGTATTTGTCAGTTTATAGATGCGTTTTGGAGCGTTAAATAAGTTATTTTTGAAAGGTAATTTACACTGTGAATTCCGCTTCTGTTTTTGTATTTTCCTAATTAATCTATTTACTGATTCAATTGAATTTGTCGTATAAATTGCTTGTCTCAATTCATATGGATATTTAAAAATGTACGTTGATGAGTTTATTAAGTCTACAGATTTTAAAAATATGATTTCCAAAAAAACATTTAAAAATTTAAGTGAAGACGAAAAAAATAAAAAGAAAAACATAGCCTTTTATTCAAAAGTAAAAGAGATAGAAAGAGAAAAGCTTTTTTACTTTGCTTTAGTTAGAGAACAAAAAACACTAGTTATAAAAGCACCAAGTGAAAATAAAGAACAAACTCAATTTTTAGGTTATGAATGGTCTAATCAGAAAGGAAACGAGGGTATTCAAATAAAAAATGAGGGTGGACTATTATATAATCCTAATGATAAAAACAGCGAAAAACACATAGCGCCACTTATCAAGAAATCTTTTAGTGATAAAACTGTGGAAATAAATGAGGAATTAAAAACCTATGCCAATATCATAGAAACAAAAAATATGCTTGATTTTTCAAGGGAAAAATTTGATAGGGTAATTAGTTTGGTTGAAAAAACTGTAATAAATATAATTACTAAATATCCTATAAAGAAATTACAAATGATTAGTGATATTAATTATGGAGTTAGAATTAGAAAAGTTGACATTGAAGAAGAAATTTTCCCTGTTTATGGAGGTGGGGGTGAAACTTTTAAATATCAAACTTATAATAGAGAAAATCAATATATTATATCTAGATTTGGAATGTCACAACAATGCGTTAGATATGTTAAAGGAAAGTTTTTTCTAAATGATTCTGGGTTAACTGTAAACAAAAATACTGAAGAAATTAAACAAAAATACTTGGATCTATATTTATATTTTATTCAAAATAAGATTTTTGCATTAGGTCGAGGTTCGGCACAAAAAACTTAGATATAGAAAGATTTAGAAATTTAGATATCCCAGTACCACCTATTGAAATTCAAGAAAAAATAATAAAAGAGTGCGAAGAACTTGAAAAACAATATGAAACAACTGGTATGAAAATAGAAGAATATCAGGCACAAATTCAAAAAATATTTGAAGACCTTGAAGTGTTAAAATCTGAAGGGGGTATAAAACACTAGTTGAAGTTTGTAAAGAGATTTATGTAGGTGGTGATATACCTAAAGAAGATTTTTCAAAAATTAAGACACCAAAATACAATGTTCCTATTTTCACAAATGGAACTAATGAAAATGCATTATATGGATACACAAATAAAGCTAGAACAATTGAAACCGCAATTACAATATCAGCAAGAGGAACAATAGGATTTTCGGAAAAAAGAGAAGCCCCTTTTTATCCCGCTGTTAGATTGATTGTTGCAGTACCCAATAATAATGTAAATATAGATTTTCTTAATTATACATTGAAAAATATTGATATAAAAAACAAAGTTTCTAGTGGTTCGGTAATTCCACAATTAACTGTACCTATGATACAAGGCTTAAAAATTTATGTTCCAACTTTAGAATACCAAGAAAAAATAGTTAATAAGGTTAAAAATATAGAAAGAGAAATTGAAATTTTAAAAGAACAACAGATAAACTTAAATGAAGAAATAAATAAAATAGTTCAAACATATATCAATTAAAAAAATTATACCGAGTTTCCCAGTTTGATAAGATAATTTATTGAAAAGTATCCCGAGTTTCCCAGTTTTAAGGCAAAAATTCACTTTTTAGTGAATATAAATATGAAAAAACACCCGTAAATAAACTAGGACAGAGAAAGTTAACACTAAGGAGTTGGCTTTTTTGTCCAAGTTTAAGGAGAAAGCTAACACCCAAAGTGTTAGCTTTTTTAAATTTTCAAATGCAACAAAAAGGAGAATACTAATGTCAAGACACTTTAAAAAAGACGAGTTTGATATGATTTATAAAATTTACAATGAATTTGGATTAAAAAAAACAATAAATTATATAAATGATATTTCGCCAGATACAAATTTTATAACCAGAGATCAACTAGTTCGAAGAATCAAAAAAATTATTAGATATTATAATAATGGTATGCAAGACCAATTATTAGATAAAAAGGGTGCAAGGAGAAAGCCAGGGAGTGGCAAACCTAAAAAACAAATTGAACCCGATTGAAACGAATTTACAAAAGAAGAATTAATAGAAATAGCTAAGAGATATTACGAAACCAACAAAGATAAATCAAAATCAGGAAAACTTAGTGAAGCCAAAACACTAAATATTCCCTACAGCAAATCTGCAAGAATTTTTAATGTATGTAGACAATCAGTGGCAAAATCTAAAACTAGAGTTATAAAAGTAAAGCAGCACAAAAATGACGCAATAATTAAAAAATCCTTTCTTGACAACAAAGGTAGATATGGCCGCCTAAGGTTAAGTGCTTATATTTCTATGAAATATAATATTGACATTCACCCTCGAACTCTTGGAAGACATTTAAAAAGATTGAATTTAGTATGCAAAATTAGAAAACGAAGAAGAAAGAGCGAAATTAAGAACACCAAATTCGCACTGCCGGATATTGTTAAACGCGACTACAATGATAAATTAAATAGAAATATTTTTGCTACTGATGTTACATATATAAAAGCTCCCAGAGATGTTAAGGAAAACCATGTATTTTTGTCTGTAATAATTGAGCATAAAACTAAAAAAATCAGAGATTTTAAATTATCACTAAGCAATGATCTTAATTTAGTTATGGATAATATAAAGACATTTAGGTCTATTGATAAAGATTTTGTTATTCATTCGGACCATGGATTTCAATACACTTCAAAAGTCTATATTGACAAAATAAATAAAATGGGAGGAACTGTTTCGTTGTCTCGCATAGGAAATTCTTTGGATAATAGGGAGGTTGAATATTGATTTTCAATTATAAAAAGTGAATGCTTAAACGAGTTAAACTACAGTAAAATAACTTTAGAAGATCTGAAAAAAATAATTGCAGATTATATATTTTGATACAACAACTATAGAATTCAATCAATTTTAAATTGAAAAACACCACAGCAATATGCTATGATGTTATAATAATATTAAACTGTTAATTTTCTTTGCCCTAGTTTAAAATCAGTGTTTTTTGAACGTAAAACCTTAATTTTTATTAATGGCATTTAATTACATTTTAAGTAATTTTATGGTATAATTATAAATTATGAAAAAACAAAATAAAGATGGTTTTATTGAAGTAAACAAATTGTTTGGCAAAAAACCTAAATATTTTAAGGAAATTTCAATCATGAAATTTGAAACAAGTTATTTACAAACAATCAATTAACTGAAGTTGGTTTAGCAACGATGTTGCAAAAATTAAGACAAAGGGTTGAATTCAACACTTTAGATCAGCAAATGATATTTAAAAATCGCGATGGTGTCCCTAGTGATCCAAATATTTGGAATAGATATGATTTCTACTTTGATATCTTAATAAATTACTAATAAAATTGTAATTAACTTTTACCAAAAAACTTAAAAAAGTCCCTAAAACCAGATGCTTTTTTGAAATTACCTTATCAAACTGGGAAACTCAGGATAAAAACAAAAATAATTTAAAATTACTAAAAGAACAGCATGTCTGCTGTTCTTTTTTGTCTTTATATTATTAGAATTATTCAGGTAATTCAGGAGGTTTAAACGGGCCTAACATATCATAGTAATTAATTGGGTCGTATAATAATGGGGAGCCTTGTTGATTAGTAATGGATATTATTCACGAAGATCTGTGTTGTTGATTTTCAAAGTTTGGGGCATTAAATTTTTGTTGACCTCAATCTCAGTTAAGAGTCTCTCGCGATAAATTTGGAAATGAATCATCTCCTTGTTTATTTTTTATATATAAGATGTTTCAACTATCACTATTATATGTAGTTCCCGGAGCCGGAAGTCCAGTTTGTATTGAAAGGTTTTGGGTATTGTTATTATTTGTTAGTTTTGGTATTGCTCTATTTAAATAGAAAACATGGTTAAGGACGCTATCATTTGTTGTTCATTCAAATGAAGGCGCAGATCAAAATACTTTTGAAATATTTTTTGGAAATTTATTAATTCGAGGAATTAAGTTATCAGAATCTCAAGGTTGACCTCATCTTAAATTTCATTGCCCATAATAATTCGAACCTTCTCTTACTATCGATGCAGCATCATGAGGTGTAGGGACACTTGCATATGGCATTACGTGGCCTGTGAGTCCATAAGGTGAATTTAAAACAAATGAATAAGTCGAGGATAAACTAGATATATTTGGATTTTTGAATTGTAATGATATTGGTAAATGAACAACTTCCCCAGCTGGATATCAAAGTGGTTTAGCATTTCTAAACTTTTCAGGCAGTTGGAAAGTTCCTAAATGAGAATTAATTCTTCAATAAAGAGTCACATATTTTATTCCAAACCCGACATCAGTTTTTGTTCTAATTGCAACTGGCTCTTCGGGAACATCAAGTTCTCGAAGATGAGTTGTTCCTCAATTTCTGTTGTTAAAAATATTATTGTTAGGCGTATTAAGACGATCATTGATCCTTAAATTGCTAGGTTTTTTATTAATAACAACTTTTAGTCAGTCTTGCTCATCATAAGGCGTTAAATGGGGGAATTCCCCAAAAGGATTGTAGTCTTTTCCAGTTTTTTGGATTAAATCAAGTGGATCATAAATTGCATAGCTAAAGCCAATTAGCCCTGGATTCATATAGTCAACATTAGTTGGGGTTACAATAGCAGCACTTGATTGAAGTCTAAATGTTATTGATTGGGATTTAGGTTGACCACCCTGACCAGTCTGAGTACTTTGAGCACCATTGCCATCCTTGCTAGGATCAAGATGATATTTATTTATATCCTTAATTGTGATTTGAATTTGGGCGCCAACAATTGATTTTAAAGACTTTGGCTGCAACTTAAATGTTGCCGTTGTCTTTAGGGGGTCTCACTGTAGGTCAGATAAGGTAAGATCACCATTAAATTGTCTTGCTGGTTTTGGTGTGTAACTACCTGAATTAGTTAATTCTTTTTCAACTGGCCGTTGATTTTGTCCTTGGTTTCCGCTATGAGTTGTATTAGGAATTAATTTAACTTTAAGATTTTGCTTTAATCATTCAAGATTTATCGCTGTTCCAGCTTCTTTATTAAATCTAACATAGATTTGCTCACCTTCATAATAGTCATATCTTAGTGGGTGAGATCAAGCTGACTCAAGACTAACTGGCACATTAAGTGGGGCAAAATAAATTTTGTCAGTTTTTGATCCGCTTCCACTTCTAGAATGCTGCTCAACCGGTAGACCTTGAACTGTTTTAAGGTATTGCAATAGTTGATCACCAATATAACTAAGACTTTCAATTTTATGATCATCTTTTTTATGTACTTGATCAGTAGGGCCAATTTGGGTTACTTCATAAATTGCTCCTGGTTCAAGATTTGAAATATTAAAAGTTAAAGTTTGCGTTTTTGGATCAATTAAAACTGGATTTGAATTTAGATCAATTGTTAAATCATTACCAATAGGGGGAAAGACTTTTTTGTATAATACTATAAAAGGAACATCAGCAATCGAATCAGCTTGTTTTTGATTTTTTAGTTTTACACTAAGATTTACAGTTGTGGTTGAAATTGGCTTAAGAGTCAGTGCATTTGAATCAGCTAAATTCAATTTTTTAGCTGTTGTTCGAAACTCTCGTAAATCTTTTTTTGCCCCTGAGGCAATTTCGGGAGCAAATGCAACAGTTAAATCTTGGGCAAGGGGGTTTTGGGTTGAGATAGATTGTCCGGTACCTCCGGATCCTCCAGCGCCTCCACCGCCGCCACTACTTTTTCCTGGTAATGTTAAAGTTATATTATTATACTCAGTAAATTGTTCTAGAGAAGAAACTTTAAAGGTAATTTTATTTTGAGATGCGTCAGAACTTTGTTTAGTTCCCTCTTTTGGTGATTGGGTTTGCTGTTGTGGGGGTTGAATTTGTTGAGTAGTAGGATTCTTATCAGTAACACTGAATTTAGGTTCAAAGCCAGCATCTTGGAGATCTTTAGTTCAACCTTCGAGTTCGATTGTAGCATCATTATCATTAATTTCTGTTTTAACAATATTTGTTATTAAAGGTTGAGTAATAAAATCGAGGATGACTTGGTTAGTTGTGTTACTTGAAGTAGAGCTTGAACCTCCAGTATTAGTAAATTTTCAACCTTGAGTTAAATTAGGGCTTTGAACTTTTTGACTCTCATCAACTTTAAGATTGACAGTTTTTGATGTCAAGGCATTAATTTTGTATTTTCTTCCAGGCTCGAGGATATTTAAGAATCTAAAGGTAGCTTGTAGTTTATCTTGTCCACCGTTACTTGAATTAGTAATAGTAGTTGTAGCACCAATTGATTGGGACTGATCATCACCTTTTTCTAAATACAAGGTAACAAGATCGTCTTTTAAGAAAGCATCATTTTGGTCAAATTCTAGCGTAATTGTTGCTGAATCGGTTGTTACCTCTTTAATTTCGGTTTTAATTAATTTAGTATTTTCAGCTGTTGAGTAAAACTTACGTTGCAGTGCGCTTTTGTTACTAATTGGGGTGTCAAAAGCGATAGGGGTTCCACCTTTTTTAATTGATTCAATAATATATTGTTTTGCTTTTTTAAGGTTAGAGTTAATTTGAAATTGTAATGTTGAAGTAATTTGTCCGGCTGTTGCAGTTAATTGTTTTGTGCTAGTTACTGTTTTATCATTGTCACGTCAAAAAGTTGGAATATATTTATTTCCAAATTCTTCGTCAATTTCGGCTTGTAGTGTTAAATTTTGATTATTTAGCTCACCATTATTGTTGTAAAACTCAACATCAACATTAGTTCTACCTTCAGAGATAGCCTCGTATTTAATTGCCTTAATTGCATTTTTAGTTTTTAAATCAATAGTTGCATTAGCTGGCGGAGTTACTTTTAATTTTTGTGGTAAGCGAACGGCGTAACTATTCTGAACACCTTCTTTTAGATTAAATATATAATTTCTAATTGTATATTTATCTCCTGGAATAAGACCTTTGGCCTCAAGAACAATTTGTCTTTTATTACCAAGTCTAGGACCAGTTTGAGGTGCACTTGATTCTTCTATTTGTTTTGATTCAGTATAAAAAACTCTTCTTTCAACTGATTCAAGCTCTAGTTGAATATTATATTTATCTTTTAGAAAGGTTCAATCTCCATTATCAAGCTCAATTTGGAAATAACCACTTGTAAGTTCGGGAGCATTTTTTCTTTGGTGGTTTACTGTTATATTTGAATTTCTTGTCGTTGAACTTGTTACACTTCTAATTGTTGTTGTTTCAACTGTTGTATTGACAATTGTTTGTCATTTTTCCGCTTCAGAAGTTGCTGTTCTTTTGTCAAGAGGTTGCAATTTTTCTTTGTCAATATAAAGACTTAATGGTGTAGGATTTTGTCCTCTAGCCGCAAGACTAATTTCTTCGATTAAGTACCAATTACCTTTTTCAAGCCCTCCTAGTTCAAATTCTAAAAAGGTAATTCCAAAATTTTCTTCACTGTCTTGTTGGGCTTGAACTGCTGGATCTGGTTGTCTTTGAGGTACTCTAACTGTGACTGAATCAATATCCGCGTTTGTAGATCGATCATTATAGGTCGATTGATCTCACCAACCATAGGCATTGTTCTTTCTACGAAGTTTTTTGAACTTAATAATAGCTCGATGATTAGTAAAGTCTAATTTTTGTGAGTTTTCAACAGCTAAATTTAGTTTAATACTTGTTTCACTTGGAACATAAGTCATTTTTGTAATCAGTGGGGCAGTATTAAAACTAAATGAAGACTGAATACTTGGCTGAGAAGAGAAATTAACGGCAACTGGGGCATTAGGATCAGGAACAATAATTTTAATTTGTTGGGCTTCATCTTCAAGACCAATTATTGTATATTGTGCTCCTGCATCTAAATTATCAAGATCAAATTCATAATAATAATGAGCACGGTCTGGTTGGTTATTTAGTCAACCCTGAGTAGATTGAGCTTGAGTTTGTGCTAACCTAGACTCAACAGAAGTTGTTGTTGTATTAGAAATCCCTTGTTTTGAAGATTTATAAACTAATTTTAGTCTTGTTGATTTTTCTTCAAGTGGTTTGTCTTGACTTGCGAAAAATACTCTAACTTTTGCTTTTTGCCAAGGCTTACCAGTTTGCTTATTATCTAATTGATAAGTAATTCCAAGAGCGGTTGCAGATTCGAAAGTTGTTTTAAATTGTTTTTCCTGCCCGGCAGTTGGCTGACCTGTTGAGTCTTGCTGAGCATTTTCTTGGATTTTTTGGTCGTCAAATTCAATATTTTGCTGATTTTGGAATTGAGTCTGAGCACCGCCAAGGGTTGCTGGATTTTGATTTTGGGCTTGATCAAAAACTAATGAAGTAATACTATAGTCAGTATTTTTATCAAGACCTTTTAATTGGAAGACAACTTTTGAAGTTTTTTCAATTTCATCAGCAATAATTGTGCCTTCTTCTTCTCTTGTTTGGTTTGTATTATATGTAAAAGTTCCTTTTACAGCTTTACCAATAAATGAACCATTTGGGTCTTCAATTACTAATTCAATTGTTGCACTTGTTTCTGAAATTGCTTTTTTACGGATTGCAATTACTTTTGTATTTGTATAAAAACTACGTTTTGCAATAGTAACTGATTCTTTAATTGCAATTGGTGGAACTTCTAAATTTGATAACAAAGGAGAAGATTTTAGCTCTTCATCAAGAAAATCGAGTGATTCAACAACATATTTTCCTGGTTCATTAATATTATTAATTGTCACTTCAACAGTTGGCTCTGGAGCGCTTGTATTTACTGTTGATTTAAAATCGTCTTTGTTAATTTCAACACTTTGGCCTAAACCTTTTGGATTTTTATAGTTGACTTTGATTTTTTGGTGTGTCTCAAGAAAGGCTTTGAATTTTGGATCAAATTTAATTGTTAGTTTTGCATTATTCTGACTAAAATTAGGTTGAATTTCAATTGACTTTACATCAACTTTGGCAGGATAAGTTAAAAATGCTCGTTTTTCTTCAGCTTGAGGTGAGAAATTAAAGAGTCCTGAATTTTGATCACCATTATTTTCAGTCTTAGTGTTTAAAGCATTATCAGTATCGCCATTTGTATCATAAGCAATTTTTGTTATGTAATATTGAGCAAAAGGATCAAGACCACTAAGAGTAAATTTAAATGTTGTACTGTCTTGAATTGGCTGATCGTCTGATTTTTTAGCATCATTAACGCCACTGGTAATTTGATTAGCTCTTGTAAGTTCAGCTTGAACTTCCTCAATTGTATCTTTTGCCTCATTACCATCAGCAACTTTTTTAAACTGGATTTTTGCTTTTATTGATTTGCTTTGACCGGCCTGAAGTTGTTTAAATACATCCCCTGTATCTTTAAGATTTAAAATAAAGTCATAATTTTCAGGGTTTGCATCATTACGGAACTGCAAAATTGAATTAACAATTGGCAAGGTAGCAAATTTTTTGGTGTCCTCAGTTAGACTTGTATCAAAAACAAAATTTAGTGCTTTGGCTGAAGTTGTGCTACGACGACGTCTTGAAGATTCAGTTCCCCCTGCTTGTTTAATCCCTAAAACACGAAATCCGGTACCTTTTTCAAGGTCTGTTAGTTCAGCTTTAAATTTGACATTGGCTTGATCGGCAGTTTCAAGAGTCAATTTGGCAGTTTTTTCAGTAGTTGAACCTGTTTGGTAATAAACTAGCTCTAATTTGTCTTTATAGTCAACGTGTTTTAAATACTCATCAGTTTTATCAAAAGTTAAAGTAATTGTTGCGCTATCAACTTTTTTGTCATCAATTTCAATTTTTACAACTTTTGCTGATTCAGGTCTAATTGTAAATTGATCACCAAATTGAATTTGACCATTTCCAGCAACATTTCCTTCTATTTTTGAATCTGTCCCGGGATCGCTAACTTTAATTGCAAAATCTGAAAATTGTTGATTTGTGCCTGGAATAGTTTTTGTAGTTGGGTCAACTTCGACCAGAGTTGCTTTAGTACCAGAAATTTGTTGTTCTGTTTTTTCTGTATCAGCTCAAGTTAGACTAAAGAGTTTATAAATAGCATTTTTTTCTAAGTCTTCAAATTCAAAACTAAATTTAGAGTTTTTAATTTTTCCTTTTTTTGTAACGTTATAAATTGTTTGCTGTTGAAGGTCTTCTCCTTTTGCATCAACAACTTTTTGTAAAGTTGCTTCAACATCACGACCTTCAAATCCACCATTTGTGATATTTCTTCCGGCAAGTGGGTCTTTAATTGTAAAGCTAGCAAGATATTTTGTTTCAGAAATTTTATCAATTGAATAAGCAATTACTTCAGGTTTAGTTGCAAAATAAAGTTTTGATAAAACTTCAGGAGTTGTAGTTTGTTGGGCTCCTTGGGCTTGCTGAGGATCACTAAATTTGAAAGTTTTTAGTCTTTTTGGTCCACCTTCAACTTCAGGAGTAATATCTTCTACTTTTGTAAGAACATATAAATTTCCAGGGCTAACTGAATCAAGGCTAAGATCAATTGTTGGTTTTGTGCCTTGACCTTGATTATTGGTTTCAAATTCTTTTTGAGTAGTTACTTGCTGACCGCTTTGGGCATCTTGGAAAGTAAATTGAAGTTTTCTTTTTGTATTAGCACTACTTTGGTATAAAAATTGCTCATTTTGGGCAAAACTAACTCTAACATTAGCACTTGTATTATCAGATTTATAACTAATATCAGTAATTGTTGCTGATTCAGCATCAAGTACAAATTCTTTAGTTACTTTTTGATCTGGTTGGGTAGTTTGTTGACCAGTAGCAGCACCATCAAAGCCATCAACAGTATCCCCGCCTTGGATTTGGTCAGTCTGAGGTTGGGCTGGCAAGCTATCAAGAACTTTTAGCTCTTCAATTTCGTATTGGCCAGCTTTTTCTAGACCGCTAATGTCAAAAACAGCATTTCCGTTGATTATTTCAGCACTATAAACAGTTGGAATTTGAGGCTGAACTGGTTGGCCAGTTTTTGATTTAATTTTAATTTGTAAAAATTTATTATTTCAATTAGCGGCGTTGTCATTTAATTTGACATTAATTTGAACAGAAGTCTCAGAAGTTGAAACTGGCAGAATTTGGGCTAAACTTGGTCTTGGTGAGAAAAATTGTTTTTCAAAACCGGCCTTAGTATCAGGTGATCTGTCAAATTCGAATTTAAATTCTTGTTTTTTTAGATCAAGTTGATTACGAACTTGGGTAGTTTCTTCTCCGAGTTTAACACTTTCAATTTCGTATTTGTCTCCAGGAGTCAAATCGGTTAAATCAAAACTAATTGTTTTGGTTCCCTTATCAACAGATGCTTGAACTTGTTTAGTTTGGCTAGTTTGGGTTGATAAATTTTTATAGCTAAGCTCAATTTGTTTTTGATCTAAATAATCATCAATATTATCAAGAGTAAGTTTAACTTTTAGTGATGTTGTTTTGACTCCCTCAGTTTCAATTTTGACAATTTTTGCAGTTTTGGCTGTTGTAACAAATGATGTTTTAGACTCAAGAGTTGCATCAGTTTCAAGAAGTTCAATTTCTTCTTGTTGAATTGTACTTGAAGCATCAACATTAACTAAAACTGGATCTAAACTTCGTTTTGAACGTCGAGCAGATAAAGTAGCAACGCCTGGGGCAGAAGCAACAGTTGGAGTAGCTTCTTTTTCAAATTTTACTGATTTAATTTTATATTTTGTTGCTTTTTCTAAGTTTAGGAATGTAAAGTCGTAAATTCCATTAAGACTTGTACCACTTAAGATTAAATTATTACCTTGAGTTTGACCTTGAACTCCACCGGTTCCATCAATCTTTTCTAGCTCAACAATTAATTTTTTACCTGCTGTATATCTTCCACCATCCTTGAGTTCAAGTCTGAGCCGAGCTTGAGTTTCAACTTCTGTGTCAATTTCGATTTTTGAAATTACAGCTGCAGTAGCTATTATTTGGTCTTTATAAAAATCAAGATCATCTAAATAAATATCAACTTTTGGTGTTTTGTTGTCATCACTTTCAACTTGGACTTGTTCAAAGCCAAGAATTACATATTGTTGACCGTTTTCTAGATTTTCGAGTTCAAAAGATGTTTTTTGGGTATGTACATTAGTTTTTGCTTCAACGATTTGTTCTTCTTCTTGGCCACCATATTTTTTATAGCGAACTTTGAGTTTCTTATTATCAAGAAAATCATCAAGTCTTTCAAGCTGGTCAGGTTGGTTTTGGGTATGGTTAAATTCTTTACCAAATTCAACTTCAAATTTAGCAGTGTTTTTAGTTCGATCTGTTAGCTGAATTTTTGTAACATTAGCCGTTTTTGGAATTGTAGAAAATTGTGATTTTTCTGGTGAATCAAGTAACTTGTCTTTAAATGGAATTGTGTTTGTAGTTTGACTTGCATCAAATAGTGAAACTGATCTTTTTGTACGGGTGCTTGTCTGAACAGCAACAGCCTGAGAATTTGTTGCACCTTCAATTTCAAGCGAGTTTTTATCTATTTCATAAAGACCTTGTTTGTATAGGTCGGTAATATCAAATAAAATACGGGCACTATTTACTTTAGCACTAATTTTTCCTTCTTTAAAGTTAGCATTTGTAGCTTGTGTAACGTCACCATTTTTTGCTTTTAGACGGTATTTAAGTGTTGCGGTCTTACCATTATAAACACCTTTTGCATCAGCTAAAATGAAAGTAGCAATTACACGTTGCTCGTAAGAATTATCATAGCCAACTTCAATAATTGCACTCTGAGTGAAAAATGAAGACTGACTTGAGTCAAATTTGTTGTCAGCATCCCCAAATAAAATATTTCTTTCAGTAAGTACTTTGTTTGTATCTTGATTTAGTTCAACTTCTTTTGTAAGAACAATCGAATTAATATTGTATTTTGAACCAATTTCAAGATTTTTTAGCTCAAAAGTTAAAGAATTATCATTATTTTGGCCGTTAGTATTAGTCTGATTTGCAAAAGCGGACAAGAGTTTTGATGAGCCTGCAAGAGAATAGTAAATTTTTACTTTGTCATTTCCAATTGCCTTAATTGTCTCAGGGCTAAAAGTTACTTTTAGTTTGGCAGTTGTTTGTTCTTCTGTAGTATTTTCAATTTTAGTTAAAACCAAAGGAGCATGAACACCAAATATTTTCTGAGCCGGAGTTATTGTTTTTGAAACTGCTAGAATATCTGGATCACCTTTTGATGACTTATAGTCTTCAACTTCAATTTTTTCAATTAAATAGTTTTGTCCTTTTGCTAGTGAATTTATCTCTAAATTAGCAATTATTGAATTATTTTCAATAATTGCATCAATAGTTTTGGAAGTCCCGCCAGGTATTAGTTCTTTATAAGTTATTTTTGCTTTTTTTAGTGACTCTAGGATATTTTTAAAGGCAATATTAAGTTCAACTGCAGTGTCAGATTTGGTTGTATAGGTAATTGAACTAACAGCCGGACGAGTAGTTCAGGTTAGTTTATTTGTACTAATATTAGGACCAAAATTCAAAAATAATTTATTAACAAATTCGTTTGTTGAATCAGCAATTCCGACTGAGTCAATTAAATAATTAGTTCCGGGTTCAAGGTTAATTAAATCCCAACTAAGAACCAATTTATTACCATTAATACTAAAAGCTTGTGCCTGAGATTTAATTAAATTACTTGATCCAGCCACTTTAAAGTATAGAGTTGCAATTTTATCTTTAATAAAATCATCAACTGAATCAAGAATCATGCTAATGCGACTTTGATCTTCGCTAATTCGGTCAACAACAACTGATTCAACCATTGCACTTGTTGCATTAGTAAAGAATTTTTTCTGTTTTTGGTCAAAATTCTGAGCAAAGAAAATTTGACTAGTCTGGGGCTGACCGTTTTCGTCAAAATTTGTGGCATTTTCAACAATTTCAAGTGATGAAATTGTAAAGTGTTTTTCTTTTGGTAAATTTTTTGCCAAGGAAAATAGTTTGTTTCCAACAACATGGGCTGAACTTGACAGCATTTTTGTTGGCTGGTCATCAGCAAAGAAATTAATTTTTACTTCTTTACCGTTTAACATTAATGATTGGTCATTAAATTTAATATCAAAACTTGAGGTATTATTTGCATCAACAA
Organism: Mesomycoplasma ovipneumoniae; assembly: GCF_038095975.1. NCBI lineage: Bacteria > Bacillati > Mycoplasmatota > Mycoplasmoidales > Metamycoplasmataceae > Mesomycoplasma > Mesomycoplasma ovipneumoniae. The sequence continues at coordinate 673,235 of NZ_CP146003.1, forward strand.
AAGTTCTAATTCGAGCAATTTCGGGTGCTGAAATAAATGAAAGATTATTATTTGTTGAAATTGCCAAAGAGCCAGAGTTATTCCAAATTCGTGAAATTCAGAATTTGGTTCCCCCAGGAATTTGTTTTAAATCTAAATTAGCAAAAACTTTATTGTTTTGGACTACTAAGCTAACATCATTTGCAACTCCAAACTGGAAATTATCTAGTTCGTCTTTGTAATAATATTCTAAATTAATTTTTTCATTTGGATTAATTTTAATATTTTTGTTTTCAAAAGCCAAAGAAATCTCAAGCAAAGCTGAATTTAGACCGTAGGCTTTTTGGCTAAGATTTAAAATTTTACCAGCAATTGGACTTGGGGCAAAATAACGATTAGCCAAAGGCGAAATTGCCAAATCAAAAAGCTGATCAGGATCATCAAAGTAATATTTTGTGCCAACAATTTCGTATTTTTGGTTGCGATCTAAATTTCTGAGCACAAAACTAGCTTGTTTTTGGTCATTTTTGGCAACAAGTTGTCCTTTTGCTTCTTGAATTTTATTTGAACCAATTTCTTTATAGTACAAAATTAAATTAGCTGAATCAAGTAAATTTTGTGAGTCAAATAAATCAAGATCTAAAATTGTATCATTTTCAATATCATAATGACTAAATTTTTCAACTTGATTTTTTGTTGAAAAAAACTGCGAAGTTTTTGAAAAACTAAAATAATAACGCGGATTATTTGGGGCTACAAGTTGTAATTCATAAATTGAACCACCAAGCAAATTATCGGCATAAGTATGGAAAGTGTCAGTTTTTGGGTCATACTCGACTTTAGTTTTAACACTATAACGCGATTTTTGACTAATATAAACAAGTTCTAAATCAGCTTTTTTTGCCCAGTCAGTATCTTGTTTTGTTTTACCTTGGAGTTTAAAGCTAAAATCACCTGAATTAGGACTTACATTGTCAGCAACAAAATTTTGGACATAAATTGTTTTTGGAGTAATTACTTTGGCAAGATAAGGCGAGAGCGAAACAATAGCACCGGTTAAAAAACCGCTGCTTGCAAGTAATTTTTTACTAAGATGGTTGTTAATTGTTTTATTGTTTTGGTATTCTTGATTTGCTTTTTTCATAATTATCTCCTTTAATTGGTTAAAATAAGCTTTTTACTTACGTTAAAAATAATAATTAATAAGTAATTCTAAGTCAGGCTTTATCATGTGATACCCATGGGACAAAATAAGGGTTTTCTGCATCAACTTGGAGTCCATCATAGCCTTTTACTGGGAAGAGGTATTTGTGGCCTGGTTCAGTTCCACCATTAGGTCTAAAGACTTTATATTGTTGATTTTCAACATAATGATTAGCACCAACATCATTCCTTAAAGCGGGATTTTGGGTAAAGTTTGGCGGTAAATAAGGGAAAACTAGTAGACCCATAAAATTTAAATTTGTACCAGGCTTCGGAAGTTCTCATTCGGATCAATTAGGTGGAGCTAAATTTATTCAAAGAGTTTGGTCATTAACGTTAATATCATCTTGTAATTTGATAGGAACCCCATTTTTATTTCCAAACAAATAGATTTTACCTGCCTGATCAACAAAAGCTGCATAAGAAACAGTTGGCAAGATTTCTTGGAGTTTTACACCTCGTTGAATTTTATTTTCTGGATTGTTGAATTGAATTTTTAGTCATTTTGCAGCTGGGTCATATTCAGCGAATTTTATACCAAAAGGGTGGCGAGTTTGTTTTTTAAAAAGATCATCAAGTCAATTATCTATATTCTTGTTAGCATAAGGCACACTGTAAATTTGACCGGCTATATTATTAAGAGCTATAGCTGGATTATTTTGATTTCGAGGAATAAGAGTTCTAACAGGTCCGGTTGGTCCGATAAAAAAAGTTTTACTATGGTCTACTTTGTGAGCAGCTTTGTCGTGAAAATCATTAAACATTTTTTGGAAAAGTGATCTTTCAAAAGCACCAATTACTAATCCGCGTTGAGTGTCTTTATTATATTGTCTAACTTCTGATCCATGCCAAACATTTCCGGATGGATTTGCCCAAAAGTTACCTCAATATGGATCTTCTTTTTGAATTATTGGCGAGGTCATAAATGTAAGATTTACATTGGCCGAAAAAACAGGTATTAATGGTTCGTAATCATTGTGTTGATTTTCTGATTTTCATGTTGAATTTGGGTTCAATAATTTTGGATAAATGCTAATAATTTTTTTAGCAAAGGCTTGAGGATCTGTCCAGTGATAAGTGATTATTAAACCAATTGTTGTTTTTGTATCTGAAACATCAACTTTTGCTAGCCTAATGGCATAAAATTTATCATTAATCGTGTTGACTTTTGGTTGTTGTCTTGGTTCTAAAGTTTTAGGGATCTGCTGGGTTAATTCAATATATTCTTTATTTGGATTAGTTAAGAGATTGCCAAATGGATTGGAAAGATCATAGTCATAACCTTTTACATCAAAATCAAGATTATAAATATCACTTAAATCTTGCCTAAAACTATTATAATTGGTGGCACGACTTATTCCAGCATCATTCGATCCATCAACTTTATATAAAGCTTGTCGAGTTGGCGTTGTTGAATCTCTAATTAAGGTTTTTTGAGTTTCAAAGAAAATATTAGCCGATAATTCGACTCATTTATCTAAATCACTTACCCCTCTAATTTGAGCTCTAGTAAATCGATCTTTTAATGGTGCTAAAAGTTTTTTTGGATCTTCAAATTCCATTTCAACATAAGCACCAATTTGATTTAGTGGCTTAATTTCAGATTTTTTGAGCAAAATTCTGTTTGTATATTTGGCAAAATCATCAAGTTCGATTGTTTGAATTCTTGATACTTCTTGGTTTTGCAAAGAAGAAGAAGAAGAATAGGCTTCTCTATTTCTATTACTATTGGTTGTTTGATTGGTATTAATATTAGTTATAAGTTTAGAAAATTCTGATGCTTCTCGGCTTTCATTGTCTTTGAAGTATTTATACTGAATAGCAATACGCATTTTGTAATATCTTAGCCAAGATGCATCACCTTTAAGAGTAAAAGCAAAATAACGACGATAAGCTGGTGGGGTTGTGTTGGATGTTTTAAATACGTCTGAATTATATTTTTGTAAAACTTGAATTGTGTCGAGTTGTGCTCTGTGATTTCCTAGGCTTTCTAAACGTTGAGTAATAGCTTGTCTTATCGCGGCACCCTGACTTCGAAGCTCAGCTTCATAATTCGATTTATTTTGGGCGGTTGCAAGTTCTTTGATCAACTTAATCCGAATTTCATCTTGTTTTTGAAAGTTTGCTATATCGTTTTCAATTATTTGAATTTGTTTGTCAGTTTCAGCTTGTTGAATTAAAAGTCGTTGTAGCTCAGGCCCTTCTTCATATTCAGTTGGTGGACCAGCTAGCTCACGTGGATTATATAATTCAACTAAAGAACCTGTATTATTTGGTTCGTATCTTGCAACTTGTTCTCATCTACTAGCGTCAATATTATTATTCTGTAGATCTTTATCCTCGCTCCCCTCAAGAATTAATTTTCAATCCTTCATTGATGCCTCATCAATTGCTCGATAAGGATCATCAAAGGCAAAGTAAATGGTTTGTTCAAAAGTGTCTTCTTTTCCTGAATGATTGTAGAAATTAGTAATTCCGGCCTTTACTAATGGAGGTTGAGCTAACTGAGTTGTAAACTCAAGATTATTTTTGTTAGGAGTAGTAGTTTGGGTATCATCAAGATTTAAAGTAATTTGACTTGAAACATCAGCATCAACTGTTTTAATTTGACTAATTTTATAAGTTGTTGAAGGATAAAGATTTTGGTCATTAGCATCGGTTACTTCTTTATTACTTAGATTTGCAACAAGCGCTTTTTTGCTGCTATTGTATGTAACATTAAATTCGTATTCTTTTTCGGCTGCATTGTCGCCTGATGTTAATGGCTTACCTGCAGGGTCAAGTGCTTTAAATTTAACTTTAATTCTTTTATTATTTAGTGATCACATTTGAACTGGATCTAAATTTAGAGTTAAATTTTCAGGAGCATATTCAGGCTTAGGACTAGTACCTATGGTACCATAATTTCTAGGGGCTTGGGTTAAAATAATTCTTTCAGGTGAAAGCTCGGTAAAAGGAGTTTTGAATATTTTTTCACTTGTACTAGCATCTTGTTGAGCTGATCCAGGTTGCTCCAATTTAAGTCTGTAATTTTGCTCACCAAAAGGAATTTCAAGATCTTGACCTTGAAGTTTTAAAATTTTGTACTCAACATTTGGAACTAAATTATCTAAATCATATTCGATTTCAAATCTTGATTTATCTTGAAATCTTGTAACTTGTGATTGAGTAATTAAAGTAATTGGAATTTTACTTGCTGTTTGTTGGTTTGGATCAGGTTGGATAGATAAAACAATTAGATTATTAACAACTCGCTCAAAGTTTGCTGGATCACCTTTTAATCTAATTGTTAATTTTGCACTTGTATCTTTAAGTTCAGAAACAACCAGAGATTCAATAACGGTTGGAATAATAACTTCTGATTCCAATTTAGGAGCATAATCTAAATTATATTGCCTTTCAGGAACAGCAACTACAATATCCTCAGGTCTTCTACCTTTAAGATCAGTATCTCTTGAAACACTTTTGAGTGTAAATTCAAAGCCAATTTTGGTTCCTGGTTGGATTTGTGGAGCATTTTGAGCTAAGTCAATATCAACTTTATAAGGTGTTGCTGTTTTTGTCGTATCTTTTTGTACTTGTAGACTAGGAATTGTGGCTACATCAGTATTATCATTTTTGTTTTTAATTTTAACTTCAAATGTTGCACCGTCTAAAAATGAATTATCATTATCAAAATAAAGACTTACATTTCCAAAAACTTTTGAACCATCCTCTTTTGTAGGGTTAAGTCCCGCTGAAATTTGAGCAGAAGCTGCACTTCCAGTATTTCCCGGGGTTGTAGTTCCAGTAGTTCCAGTAGTTCCAGTTTTTAAGTCAGTAACTTCTAAGTCAGCAAGGAAAATTTTTTGAACTGTTGGAGTAAATTTTAGTGTTCTTGAACTAGCTAAATTATCAATTTTAACTCCACCAATTTCAAAATTTTTAATATCGTAAGTATGGAATCTATCGAGATTATTTAATTTAAAAGTAACTCTTCCAACTGCTGGGTCATATTGTTTTTGGGAAATAAAACTAATTTCATTATCTGTTGAAGTTCCAGGAGCAGTACCTGCTGGCGCAGCATCTGAACGGATAATAGTAATTGTTGCAAAGCTTCTTGGAATTTGTAAAAAATGTTTATTAAAATTAAATTCTAGCGTTGCTGATCTTCCGTCAGCATCTGTATTATCATCTTGAGAAAAATTAGTTCTCTCTTCATACTCAAACTGAGCTTTAGTTTCAAAAAATGGAATTTTTTGATCTCTAGGGGCATTTTCGACCTCAACTGAGTCAAATTTGGCAACTTCCATTTGGCCTGCACCTAAAGTTGTTGGATTAACTGTGTTTTGGGTATCAACTGTTTTAATTCTTAAATTACGATTTGAAGTTGATAGTCTACCCGGCCCTGGAGCTGGTGAGGTAGGTTCTTTAATTGTAAATTTAGTAATTTCGTAAGTTTTATTTGGGGCTAAACTAGCTTGGGCTCTAGTGTCTTTTGAACTAGTATTATCAATTGTTACACGTGAAATTGGACCATCAGGAATAAAACTAAATTTAGTTACTGAAGGAGTTGCAGCTCTACTTGACCCTCCAGCTGTTTGGTCAAGTTTTTCGGTAATTTCAAGTTCAACTTTGTGTTTGTTTCTTCAAAGATATTCATCTTTTTCGTCAAATTGGAAAATAACATTTGCTGCAGTATCTTGATAGGCTCCAACTTGAGAAAAATTAGTAAGTCAAGCTTTTTTACCTGGAGTTGTAAACTGAGTTTTGTCAACTCTTGTAGTTTTATACTCAGAGAGTTCAATTTTTTGGTCTTTATAAGCAAAAAATTCAATATTATAAAGTGAAGCTTTATTTAAATTAGTTTCAAAGGTAGCAACATAAAAATGTGAGTTGCCTATTCCATTTCCTGAATCTGTTAATTTTTTAATTGAACTAGCTTTTCTTATTTGTTCATATTTTTTAAGAGATTCATTATATAGTTGTACTCTAAAATTATTTTTATCAATGCCACGATCTGATAGATCTTCTGAAGAAATAAAGTATGCATAAATTGTTGTATCAATTCCTGAAAACTTATCTTTTTCTTCAACATAAATTAGCTGATCATACAAGGCAATTGGACTTGTTTGAATGATTGAAGTTTCGTTAATTCTTTTATTGTTTTGTGTTCTATCAGTATCAAAAGTCGCTAAAGAATTATAATTTGAGTTAAAATCAACAAGATTTGGGGTTGAAGTTGCAACACTTCGTTTTGCCCGACCAGAAGTTGAGCTTGGCTTTTGAACTAGTTCAACTTTTGTGATTTTATAATTATAAGTTTCAAATAACTTGTTTTGATCAATTCTCCTAAAATCAGTAGAAATATTACTATTACTTTCGGGATTATTAACTTTAGCATTAAGCGTATTTGTTTGGTTATCAACTCTCAGTGTTGTTTTAGCCTCAGGAATGATAAGTTTTTTTTGGGCTGCGTCAGTATAATTATCTGTAAGCTCAACGCTAACAGTTGAGTCAGAATTAATTATTCCATTAACACTTGCGACTGTTGTGTTTGGGCTTGTCTTATCAATCCGTTGGTAAGAAACTCTAACGGTATAATTTTCTAAATATTGGGCAACTTGATCATCAAGGGTAATATTAACATTAGCTGTTTTTTTGCTTGAATTGTAATTTGATTCAATTTTTTTAACACTAAAGCTTGTTGGGGTTGTTCGAAATAGTTTGTCTTCGTATTTAACTGACTGATCATCAAAGGCAATTACTTGTTCAGCATTGTTATTATCTGCATAATTAACTGAAACAATTTGGTAATAATTTAGTGTTTTTAAATTATTTGCCCTAAAAGTATATTGCGAAGTACTTGAGCCTGCTGCAGGACGACCAATTAAGTCTGCCTTATGTCCTTGACCATCGGTAATATCAATATAATGTAATTTAATTGTTGGTGATTGAGCATCTAATAATAAAGTTGAATTTAATGTAATTCTTAATTCAGCATTAGCTCCTGAAAGATTAACTTTTTCTACTGCACTAATAAATGAAGCTGTATCAAAAGTAGTCTTAACTGCAGGAGCTGGGACAGAAGCAGGTGTTGTTGGATCTTGAAGCGGACTTGTTGAGATATTTACATTTAAAAAGTTAGTATTAGCAAGAGTTGCTGGAGAATCAGCAGGAGCAGCCGGAGAAGCCGCGGCACCCGCAGGGACTGGGGCTCGAGAACTATCTTGGAATTGGCTAGCACCAGAAGAAGAACTGTCAAAAACACTAAGACTACGACGAGAACGAGCCAAAGGAACAAGATTTGAAGACTGACTTGCTGAGTGTGTTCTTGTTGAATCAGTTGAAGTTATTGTGTTTAGCGGGAAATATTTAACTACTTTTTGGTTTGAATCAACATCAGGAATAAATTCAAGTTTTGAAATTTCAAAACGACTTCCTACAGGAACCTTAGCCGCTAAATTATCTTTATTAATTCGAAAGACAGCAAGACCATCTTGGTCAACAGTTGTCTCAACACTAAGATCAGGATCGTCGGCACCTGCGGCTTGGAATTTTTTAAATGTTAGTCTAACTTTATTGTTAACTAAAAATCAGTTTTTATTAATATCAAAAACCATTCTTAGAACCGCACCATGGCGTTTAAATTCAGTTTGGGCAATATAATTAGGAGTAACGTCCCGGGCAGTTGTTGCAAATTCTTTTTGGTCTTCAGTTAGACTATTTAAAAATCCAAGGCGAACGCCGTTGACAAAAATATCAACAATTGAATAAACTGTATATTTTTCTAAGTCTTCTAATAAAAATTTAACAGTAGCTTCATTTGCCGCTTCATCAAAACTAATTTGGGCACCTGCCTGAGAAATTGCACCTGTACGATTTGACTTTACAACTAATTTTATGTCTGATTCTGCACTGGCAGCTTTAGATCCACTACCAACATAATCTTTGAAAAATTGTTTTGGATCTTTAATTTTAAGCTCAATACCAGCTTGAGTGTCAGTTAAATTAGTTTGCTCTAGGGTTAATTGAGGCTGAGTTGTTGTTAGTTTTTGCTCAAGTAAAGTCTTGTCAATTTTAATTTCAGAAATTAAAGACTTTGTTGAAAAGAATTTTTTCTGTTTGTCTTCAACTTCAGTTTTGTCAAATACTACATTAATATTGTTTGCAACTGGACTTGCATCAGGAGCTTGACGGCGAGTACGCCGACCAAGTGAACGAGTACTGCGAGTTAGTACTTTTTTAGATAATTTTAAGCCTTTAACTTCATAAGTACTTGCCTCATCAAGATTTTCGATTGTAAATACAGCCTGATTATTTGAAACAGTAACTTTGCTTGATTTTTTGACTTCGGTGTCTTTAGTTTTTAGAACATATTCAAGTTCAGCTTTAAATTGATCATTTAAAATATCATCATTAACTGAGTCAAAAAAGACTGTAAGTTCAACACTTGTTTCTGAGACATCAACATAAGAAATATTTTTAACACTAACAGTGGTTAATTGAGTTACAAATGTCTTAGGATCACTAGCTATTTTTGCTGCAAAAGGAATTGAATAAATACCATTTGGCCGAACAACAGAAATTGAACTAACTTCATATTTTGTTAGTTTTTCTAGATTATTATTAAATTGAAATTCAACTGAAGCAGAAGTCTTAGGAGTTTGGCCAGCAACTGAATTTTCGGCTTTAATTTTTGCTGAAGCCAGTACTATTTTTCCAGTTAGTTTGTTAATTAATGTTAATGTTGCAAGTTGGTCATTTTTTAGTTTTAGTATTTCATTATTTGAGTTAGAAAATTCAACTTTAATTTTTGCTGACTGTTGTTTGTCAATTCTGTTTGTAGAATCTGCTGGATTAAATACAATACTTGAGACAACAACGTCAGTTGCAAATTTTAGAGTTTTTTGGTTTGACTCAGCTGTAATTTCAGCTGATTTTGCTTTAGCATCACTTTCTAGAAAATCATTAACTATTTTAAATTTAGGACCGCTTTGAGTATTTTCGGCATTTGTTTTTACATCAGATTTGTTGGCTAAAGTTAAAGTGGCAATTTTAAAGTCTCTACCTTCAGCAAGATTGTCAAAAGTAATTTCAGCTCTTAGCCGTCCGTCGTCTAGTCTTTTAATTTGAACTGTTTTTTTAGTGGTTGTTTGACTTTGAGCCAGAGCATCAACGGTAACCAGTTGGGCAACAGGATCACCGTCTGGAGTTATTTCCACTTCAATTTGCTTATCTGCTAAATAAGAGTCTCTAATTGGGTCAAAATAAATTTCGGCCTTAACAGAGTTTTGTTTAATATCTGAATAGACAAGATTTTTAACTTCAATGCTGTCAACATTTACAACAAAACTTTTAGTACTATCTTCTTTAAAATTATTGTTGTCTTTGTAAATTAAATAATCAGGACGAGAATAGTCATTTACTGAAACCAGTTCGTATTTTACTGCTCGGTCAAGATTTGAAAAAGTAAATTCTGCTTCAACTTGACCGGTTTGATCTGCTTCAGATGCTGTTGCACTTGAGGCTACAATTGCGTTAGTTTCGGTGTTTTTTATTAAAAGGGTTAGCTGTTTTGACTGACCTGAAACTTTTTGTAACAATAATTTTTGGGCATCAGCAAAAGTTAGCTTTACTTCAACAGTCTCTTCTTTATTTGAAGTTACGCTAAAAGTTTTTAGCTCAGGAGATGAGTAGAATTTTTCGGACTGGATACTTGTTTTTTCAAGATCTAGGCTGTAATTATCAACACTTTTTTGGAATAAAAAGCCAACAGAAGTCTGAATATTTTTATTTTTTGTCTCGTTAGTAATACTTAAAATTGAATATTCTGAACCAGCCTCAACTTCTTTGTCGAAATTTAATTTTAGTACTAAATTTGAATCAACAGTCCCACTTGCCTCAACAGTTTTATTATCTTTTGAATTTTGAAGAACAACTTTGATTGTGTCCCCGCTCAAAAAAGTATCACTAACTGGGTCAAATGATAATTCGACTGCGATATTTTTATGAGTCTGCTGAGTTTGGACTACTTTGATAATTTTTGCTGTACTTGCCACGGTAGCAAAATTACGCTGTGCGGCAGATTCTTCTTTTAGTGACTCACTAAATTCAATTTTTTGACCGTCAAGCAAAATCTCACTAACTGTATAGTGGCTTAATTTGTCAAGATTTTGAACATTAAATTCAACTTTGTTAAGGCCGTCTTCATATTTTATCTCTTCAGCCTGAGCTGAGGCAACCGTTCCGGTTGCGTTATTTTTAAGGAAAATAACAGCTTTTTTTAGTGAAGAATTTGCTCTTTTATTATAGTCTGGATCTTTTGTGGTAAAATTAACAGTCAATTTTGCACTATCTTGAGTAGGCTGGGCTGAAATTGAAGCTATATCACTAAGAGTATAAAAATAAGGTAAATTATCAGTTTCTTGTTGGTTTAGGTCAATAAATTTATACTCTAAATTATTAAAAGCCTCATCTTGGTTTGGGGCTGGATCTAATTTGAAAAAAGTATATTTTTTCCCAGGACTAAGATTTTCTAATTTAACTGAAAGAATATTGTTTGTAAGGACTGAATAATTAGAGCTTGAATTTGTATCTAATGGTTGAGATTTAATTTCTTGGCCGTCTTCAGATTTAAAAATTGCATTAAATCTTTTGCCGTTTAAATAACGGTTGAAATTTGGATCAATATAAATTGAAGCCTTAGCACTTTTTAGATCGATTGACTCAAAGTTTGCCCCGATTATTTTAACTTTTTGGAAGGTAGTTGTAAATCTTGCATTTAAGTCAAGAATTCCTTCTGAGCTGAAAAAATCAGTTTTTCCGAGTATTTCAACATCAGCAACTTGGTATTGAGTCTTAGGATCAAGATTTTTAAGATCAAAATACAACACAAGCTTGTCGTCTTGTAACTCGTGCCGAGTCGGGCTAACGCCAGCAGATCCTGCCTGGCTAACAGGAACTTGCTTTGCCAAATCTGCAAGATTTAAATTAATTGTTTCTGTTAAATTAGTAAAGCCGGGCTGACCAAAGACTATTTTGGCATTTAAGTCTAGATTTGCCTCTTGGATATTTTTAAAGTCTCCAGCAATTGTTACCTTAGCACGTGCACTTGTCTGGTCAACGTTTTCAAAACTAATGTCTGAAACATAATATTTGACAAAAAACTCGTCAAAAGGTAAGTTTTGCTGTGTTTTTTTGTTAGGATCAAAATTGATTGCTACCGCAACCTCGGGATAGTCAGAAATTACAATTTTTTCAAGTTTATATGTTGTTGAGCTCTCAAAGTTTTCAAGTTCAAATTTAATTTCTGAACCCTGAGGAATGCTGCCTTTTGATTTATAAACTTTTTGTGGTTCGTCTTTTTTGTGATAGTATAAATAAAGCTCTTTGTCGTTTAAAAAAGATGAATCAAGACCAAAGCCAAAAGTGTATTCAACTTTTGAGGCAAGAATTTTTGGCTCTAATTTAATAAAAGTCTTAAGATCTGAAATTGAAGTAATAAAATTACGCTTCTGAGAACCAGTCTCGAGGCTGTTATCTCAAGCTAAATTTAAATAATCATAGCCATCTCTGTTTTTGGCAAAAACAGAATTTGGATTCAGAGCGTCAAACACAACTCTGCTAAGACCGTATTTTGTTTTATTTGTCAGCCCTTTTGGCTCAAAGCTAATTTGGTAAGAATTTGTCTCGCCAGTTTTTCTAAAAACACCACTAACCGGCAGAATTGAACTGTCATCTAAATATAAATGCGCTTTTGTTCCTTCTAAATTATCAACTGAGACAACAGATAAGTCAACTTTGGAAAAAGTTGCCCCGGTTGCAATTTTTGACTCAACAATTGCCGCAGGGGTATGAAAGTTTTTAATGAAAGTTTGGCCAAATTCAACTTTTGAAGACTCGAGTTCAAAACTCTCGATTTGGTAAGAAGAACCTGGAGCTAAATTGTTTAGGTCAAAGCTCGCTAAATTAGCGGCAAAAAATGAACTGACACTGAATTTTTGGCCTGTTAAAATATTTGTATAGTTTAGTTTTATTGGCTTGTTTTCCAAATTAGGGCTTGAGTCCAGAGTTGAAAAATTAACTGTAAGTCTTTTTGAGTCAAAAGTTAAATTTTGGTCGACTAAAGACTCAGCACGATAATTATATTTAGCTGTTGTTGCTTCAAAGAGTTTTTCTTTTTGGGCATCTTGTTCGTAGTTAATCTCTGGAGCTAGGGCAATTTTTTGCATTGGCACAAGCGGAATGTCACTAGCTGGGGCAGAACTATCAACATAACGAATTGCACTAATTTTATAATCCATTCCCGGGTGAAGATTTTCGAGGCTAAATTCAGCTACTCCGTTTTTAACGGTCGCTGAATCAACATAAGAAGTGTGAATTTCCTGGGAATTGCTGAGCACATCAGTGGGTGCTGATTGATTTTTTAGGACATAATAATACTCTAGGGCAACTTTTTTGCCCTCAAGATTAGCAGCCTCGTCAGCAAATTTTAGTGAAACTGAAGCACTAGAAGGAGTTTTGGTTTGAAAGTTAATTGTTGAAACTGCTGGCGGAGTATCGACAAAATTGGTAACATTTTGACCAAAGGCAATTACTTTTTTGGCAGAAAATCTTTTTTGCTTTTTATCATCAAGATAAACTTTTAGATAGTATCTTTTTCCAAAACTAAGACCGTTATAATTTGAAGATAGCCGTCAAGTTCGACTAAATTCATCATAACTAGCTTTGTGTGAAGCAATTACGTCTTTTCCTTGCTCATCAGCTGTAAAGTCAACATTTAAATCTTGATAATTTAGTTTGTATGAATCTAAATCACTTAGGGCAAATTCAAGTTCATAACCAATATTATCACGATTAATATGTTTAAAATCAACAATATTATATTGAAGTGTATTTCAAGACTTTAAAAGGAAAGGAAGAAAACTAAGTGAACCAATACTAAGACCACCAAAGGCAAGCAGTGAAAGTATGATTGCACGTTTTTTAGTTGCTTTCATTAATTTTTTCTCTTTTTTCGTTAGATTTTCAGCCATAATTACTCCTCTTTTTATAATAATATAGATTTTGTTTTAATTTTACCATTTTTTTTGTCTATTTATGACAAAAAACAAAGCTTGAAATTATTTCAACTTTGTTTCTTTAAATAAAAAATAGATAGGTAAAATAAATTTTAGACTTTACTAGATATTTCAATAGTATGCCTTAATTATACTAAAATATTTTAAAATCCAAAGAAAATATTAAAATATTTTTAGCAATCAAACATTTTAGTAATATCTCGATAAGTATGACCTAATTGTAGCAAAATACTTTAAGATCAAAAGTAAATAAAAAAATATTTTTAGTAATCAAAGATTTTAGGCAAAAATTACTAGGCAAAAAAAATTTTAAAAAAATGCTTGGTCTAAAATAAAATTATGTTATAATAAACCTCACTAAGAATAATTAATAAATTTTAATATTGAATTAGGGAGGAATGAGTTATGTTTTTTGTCTAATGTGCTTTGATAGCGCGAATTTTCCATCATATTTTTAAATATGATGCTATGCCATAAATTTACCCGTTTAGAAATCTACAAATTTATGGCTTTTAATTATGGCTCTTTCAAAACTTCATATATTTTTTTAGGCTCAATTTAGATAAAAACGAGTTTTCTATTTACATTGAGTTTAAACAGTAGTTGTATTTTTTTTATGGTTTTGTTATTTTATCCATAAATTGATTTTTTGCAGTATTTTAAACTAAAAAAGTAGTTTAAAAATTTCAAATTTTGCTTTTTAAGTTAAAATTTTAGCTTTTTTAGTTTGCTTTATTTTATTAATAAGTAGATTTTGCATTCGTGAGTGTATAGTTTTAAAATTTAGTGTTTTTGCCTTGATAGTTATTTTTCTGAGTTTGCCAAAAAAGTTAAAAAGTGCCCAAAAAACGGACACTTTTTAAGATTATCTCATCAAACTGGGAAACTAGCCAAAATTAATGCCCACAAAAATTTTTAAAAAATGCTTGGAGCAAAATAAAAATATTGTATGATGTCAATACTTTGGTTTTATTATGGGTTCTTTCAAAACTTAATAAAGGTTAGTTTCAAACTTTGAGCGCGTTTTTTGCTATTAACAGTTCTTCGTTTGTTTTGATTACGAAAATGTCAAGATCTGATTCTGGTGCTGAAATTTTTTCAATAGCACCAAATTCTGGAATTGGTCTTGAATTTAGTTCTTGATTAAGAACTAAATTCAACTTCGGTAATTGGATTTTTGCAATTACCGAAGCGCGAATTAGTGCTGAATTTTCGCCTACTCCACCGGTAAAAACTAAAGCTTTAATGTTTTTACCAACCTTATTAATGTAATTAATTAGATAGTCGACAATTTTTTGCACATAAACTTCAAGGGCAAAACTTGCATCTTGATTACCGTTGTCTGCGGCAGAAATGACATCCCGAAGGTCAGAAGAAACGTTTGAAAGTCCTAAAAGTCCTGATTGTTTGTTTAAAAGTGCGTCTAAATCAGTGAAGGAAAAATGAGCTGTTGTGCCTAGGTAGGTTAAAATTGAGGGGTCTACATCACCGCTTCGGGTTCCCATGGTAACACCTGCAAGTGGCGTCATTCCCATTGAAGTATCAACTGAAGCCGAATCTTTAACAGCGCACAAAGAAATCCCATTCCCAATGTGCATGTTTACAAAATTAACTGAATCAGAATTATAGATTTTTTCAACTTGTGTTGTTATATATTTGTGAGAAATGCCGTGAAATCCGTATTTTCTTATTCCGTACTTGTTTGCTATTTGGGTATTAATTGGATATGTGTAATTAACTTTAGGGATACTTGCATGAAAAGCAGTGTCAAAACTTGCTGATAATTTTGCTCAAGGAAGTAATTTTTTGATAGCGCTAATAGTTGCAAGCGCCCCTGGATTGTGCAAAGGCGCAAATTTTGCTGCTTCTTCAATTTTTTCTATTGCTGAATCATCAAGGCGAGCTGGAGCATTAAAACTTGCGCCCCCGTGAACAATTCGAAATCCAACAAGCTCAAATTCTTCTAGGTTTTGGACTAAATTATTGTCTTTTCAAAGTTGAATTTGACTCTCTAAGGCATCAGAATGAGTTGGAAAATCTTTGCTCAAGTTGTAGCTTTTTTCGTCAAATGTCATTTTGATTTTGCCTTCTTGAAGTCCAATTCTTTCGATTAGTCCAGCTCCGAGCAAATCTAATGTATCTTTTTCAAAAATTTGTCATTTAATTGAGGATGAACCAGCGTTTATAACTAAAATTTTACTCTTCATTATTTGTCCTTTTCAACTTGAAGTGCGCTAATTAGTGCGGTGTAAAAAACATCTTCAACCGTTGCTCCACGTGATAAGTCATTAATAGGAGCAGCAATTCCGGTGATTATTGGGCCTATCGCCCCAAAGCCACCAAGTCTTTGAGCGATTTTGTAGCCAATATTTCCAGCATCAAGATTTGGAAAAATTAAAACATTCGCATTTGTAGCAACATTTTCACCATATTTTTGGCGACGCACTTTATAGTCAAGGGCTGCATCTAGTTGAATTTCACCATAAGCTTCAATTGGTGAGGTTGCATTGAACATTTTTACAGCTCTAGATACGGCATCAGATTGAGGTGATTTGGCTGATCCTTTTGTTGAAAATGATAAAAAGGCTGGTTTAGGGTCAAATCCAAGTTGAATTGCAAAGTCAAGTGCGTTTTTAGCGATATCAGCTAATTGAGTTTCGTTTGGTAAAATATTTACCGAAATATCACTAAATAAGTATTTTTCATCACCTCGATGCATTATCATTACGGAAGAAATTGTTTTAATATCTGGTTTTGGTCCGATAATTTTGAATGCAGCACGAAGAATTTCTGCAGTTGGATAATTAAGTCCGCCTATTACAGCGTCAACTTTTTTGTTCCGAAGAAGCATTGTCCCGTAAAATGCATTAGAATCAAATTGGGCGACAGCTGATTCTAATGTTTCTTTGTTTTTACGGATTTTTAAAAATTGTTGTATAAAAGTTTGTTTTTCTTCTTCGTCAACTAAATACTGGTCGATTTCAAGATTCTCATATAATTCGTCAACAAGTAAAATTGGTCTAACTAAATTTTTAGCTTTTAATTGCTGAGCGGCTTGAATTGCCCGTTCATCATGTCCGTCAATAATTAAAACTGAACGTAGACTCTTAGTTTCATTTTGTTGTTTTAGTCGTAATTCAAGATAATTTTGGTATGTCATTTTTTTCCTTTCAAAGGTCAGTTTTGATCAACTAGATTTAATTTTACAAAATTTTTTTTATTTTACTAAAAAAAAGATCAATAAATTAGTGGAAAATAACTAGTTATTTGAATTTTTTGTTAGTTTGGCAAAAAAATATATTTCAAGAATATATATATTTCAAATAAATAAGAATGTAAAAAATCTAAGTGAAGAATTTTAAAAATAAACTTAAATCTTTTGTCTTTAAATTTATTAATTAACAAAAAGATCTACGATTCTCCTTCTATCTCAATAAATTTTTTGCTTTTATAACCGCGAAAATCTACTCTTGCAATTTCATCATAATATTCAGTCCAATCATCAGAATCTCAAGAAAAGAGAAGGTGTGGTTGTAAAATTAATTCTTTTTCTTGCTGGCTATATAAATTAGTATTTTCTAGAAAGCGTCTAAAATACTCAAATTCATGGTCTGTTCCTTTTAGAAATTTATTCAAGGCATCCCGATATAAAATTAACTCTTCCATAGATGGTCCAATCACATTTTTAATTAAATTATTTTGCCTTGGTGATCTAGAAACAAAGAACGCCGGATCATTACCATCACGTAGAAAAATATCTTGTTCAAGTTTAACTAATTTTTGTTTGAAATAATATTTTAAAATTTCGTATTTACCTTGATAAATATTATTATATAAATTTGAATGGCAAAATCAGTAATAAATTTTTTGACCGTCAACATTCAATAAAATGAAATTTTTTAATGCAATTGGCAAAATTCATGCATCACCAGCTCCATAGGCGGAGTAGTAATATGGTTTAAATCAAAAAACTGGCTTTTTTGAGTCAAATTGGGAAATTATCTCATCAAAAAATCCATATTCTTGCCCACCAAAGTAAAAAATTTCGAAATTTTCAAGTTTTAATTTTGCTCAGCTTGGTAGAATATAAAAATCAGGTTTATCAGGATAAAAATCTAGTTCTTCAACTCAATATTTGGGACCAAATAAAGTTTGCAACAAATAAATTAATTCGATTTTATTTGTCCAATTATTCGCATGATCATAATAATATTCGCCTTCTTCACCAAAAAGTTCGCTACAATATTTTCGATATTCTGGGCCAAATTTATCAAATCAACTAAGAATAAATTTATCGCGATTTTCAATGTTTAGATTAAGTTTTTTAATCCCGTATTTTTCAAATTTTTTAAGCAAATTTTCATAAGTTTCAAAAGTAAATACATTTTGAATTGGTTCAATTCGGGTTTTTTCACCAAAATTATAATTCTCTTTTAATAACAAATTGTAAATATTTTCTACATTTTGTCCTAAATATGGTTTATTTATATCTACAAACTTTGAATCATATTCAAATCTATTTGATAAAAAATCAAAGATTTTTTCGTGGTAATTTGCTAAATTTTTTGGTTTTGCATAAGGAACACTTTCCTGAATTTCCTTAATAATTAAAGCTTCAATTTCTCTTAATTCGGTTTTTGATTTAAATATTTTTCAAAAAATAGCCGGATAAGAGATTGAAAATTCGCATTTTTCAATATTATCAAAGTTTTCAAAGACAACAACAACCTCTTCAAAACCTTTACCATCGTGTAAAGTGTATGCAGGATAAAGTTCAGAGATAAGACCAAGATTTTCTTTTCCATTTTTATCACAATATTCACTGTTTGCTCAACCGCCAATTAAACACCTAATATCATTATAAAAATCAAATTTATTGAGTTTTTTGGAAAAAAACACACTTTTTGGGATATCTTCTAGTTTTAAATTATAAACATAATCTTCTTGTTTATAATTTAAACTAATAATTCTTTCAATTGGATTAGGATTGAAGTATTCATAAAGGTAATTGGATAAAAAAACTGGAAATGGATAATTCTTATAATTACAACCATGCGATAAATCAACATCGTCCTCAATCATGTTTCGAATTGAACAACGACTTTTAATATTAATTTCTATATATTTTAGTTTAATTAATTGTTTTTTTGACTTGGTTACTAAATCTAATTGCTTCTCCATATAAAAAATGCACCTTTTCAACATTTAACATTTCTTTTCTTGGTATAAATTCCTTCTCTATGCCCTTTTGCTTTTTCCCTATCATTCTTACTCTCCTTACATGATAACTGGGAAAATATATTTTTATGTATGATGGTATATTTCTATTTTTGCTTGTATCAATATCAAACGCATTTTTAGGGTCAGTTCAATTAATAGCATCACTAGCTAGGCCTTTTCCAACAACAAAACGATCATTAGTAAAACCGATATCATTATTTAAATTATAATTTGGGTTTCTTGGTCCTTTATTTCCTACTAGCAAATTTGCTGTATATTTTGTTTTTATCGCCAAATTTTCCATAACTGATCTATTATATGAATAAAAATCAATAGGTGAATTTAGTTTCTTATCCATATTTTTACGGTCTTCATCTTTTTCATACATTTTATCTCTTACTGAGCTAGGTAGCAAGTTTTTAATAATAATTTTGGTTAATTCTGATTGGGCTAGCAAACTTCCGACCGCTAAAAGTCACGCGGCAGGTTCTGGAATTGCTTGTTTACTAATAACAAAATGAGGCTCTAAGTCTTCACTGTGAAAATTAAAAAATCAGGCAAGATGGATTCCAGTGTATTGTCTTAATTTTTCCTTTTCTTTTGCTTTTACAATAGAAAGTTCTAAAGCCGCTATATTTGTTATTTCTTTAATACTAGGCTCACCTTTTGCTTTTGGTAATTTATCTAAGTCAACCACAATTGAGCTTTCAGTTCTTTCAGTAATAGGGTTATTATCAGCTGGCGCATGAACAGGGCTATAACCAACTGATGGATAAACAGGGCTATAACCAACTGATGGATAAACAGGATTATAACCAACTGACGGATAGTAACTTCCTCCGCCCCCATATCATGTACCTACACCAGCAACATTTGGAAAAGTTCCCATATATGGTTGGGCAGCTGCGGAAACTGCAAATGCGGCAACGACAGCTGCAGCAGCTTTTACAATAAATGGAATAGAAAAAAGGAAAAAGAAGGTTTTTTCAACTCGAGTTTGATTTTTAAGCTCTCTAAAATCAAAAACATAACCTTCTAATTTTAGTTTTGGTACACCTTCTTCAAAATAGAGTTCAGCTTTTTTGTTAACCAATTCAAGTGAAGCACTATTTAAAATTACCTCACCTTCTTGATTAATTTGAATCTGAATATCATCTAGATTAGGAGAGTCTGGATTAGTACTTGTTTTGTTTAGACGTGTTTGGGTATTTTTAATATTTGCATTAATAACAAGCGAATTTTGTTGGTTTTTTGCTGAAACAATTTGCACTAAATCATCAAAATTTACCGGTTTTTTTGAATTTGATAAATCTATATCACGAGTTTCAAGTTTAAAATCTGAGTTGATTTTTGTATTTTGAAAATGCCAAAGCGGACCAAAAACACTTAGTGTCAGCGAAGTGAAAGCGACAACATTAGTAATAAACTTAAAAAACTTTAACTTTTTGTTCATTAAATTGGTAGAAAAATCTCAGACAATTAGTTTTTTACCTATGATTTTGATTACACCACTTTTGTTAATTTTTTCTAGCATGTTCATTTTAAAAATTTGGGCAAATAATTTACCTCATATAATAGCTTGGAGTTTTATATGATAAACAACTTTGAGGCCTTTGATCGTTATACCAATCAATAAATTCACTTATTTTTTGATAAGCAATAGCCACATTTTCAAAATTTTGGCCCTCAATATTAATCAATTCGCGTTGAAAAACGGCATAAAAATATTCAATAGGTCGGTTTGCAAGAGCATTTCCTTTTGGTGACATTGATTGTTGGATATTGTTTTGTCTTAAAAAATTAGCAAATTTGTAGTTCGCATATTCCACGCCATGATCTGAATGGAAAAATTTTGGTTTAATATTATACTTTTTGATTGTTTCTTTTACTAAGTTTATAGTTTCTTCTGAAAATCTTGTTTTAGAAATCGAAAAATTGAGCAAGTAATTGGATTTTGTTTCAATAATTGAGTGTAGGTAAAATCATTCGTTGTTAATTTTGATAAATTTAATATCAGCAAACCATTTTTCACCAAAATTTTCTGAGCTAAATTCACCTTTGATATGATCTTCAGTCCAAATTCGCGTAAACTTTTTCTCTTTTGGCGCTGGTTTTCCTTGCCTTTTATAAGCAATTGATTTTAATCCTAAAAATTCGTAGTGTTTTTGAAACATGTACGTGCTTACATAATTTCCCTGATTTATGTAAATATTATATAGGATGTCTCGGCCTTTTACCTTTCGATTCAAATTGAAATTTTCACGAATTCACTCAAGTAACTTTTCATCATAAATCATTTTCTTTGGTGGTTTTTTCACCCTTATTTTCTCATAAATCGAACTGCGATTAACGTTAAAAACACTACAAATTCTAGTGGAATTTTCGATTTTGTTTTTATCTTTTTCTTGCTCTTGTTTTCGTTTTTTGACTTCCTCAAGAACAATTGCGGGGTCAATCCCGTATCTTCTAAGAACATTCTCCATTATTTCTTGATAAATTTCACGATCATTTTCAGAAAGATCATTAATTGTATATTTCTTTTTTGGTTTACGCGGAGATTTGATTTTTCCACGAGTGCTTATTAGACTTTTCATATCATTATTATAAAACTTTTTTTGCCAATTTCTTATCAAATTATTAGCATATATATGCAACATTCATTCTTTATGTGCTTTTTTACTTTTTGATTTGCTTTTGTAAATTTCTCTAAATTCTTCAGCAAAATGCAAAATTGCATTTTTTAACCCTTTAGATTCGGCAATTTTGATATATTTAAATTTGTCTTCAATTGTGAATTTGTATTGTTTCATTTTGACACACCTTTTTTTGAATGTGCCTGAAATTAATATACTAATTTATTAACTTTTTGTTCATGTTTTTTCCTTTTTTTAATTAATTTTTTTAGTATTAAAATTTTAACATAACTAAAAACTTTTTAGGAAAAATGCCTAAAAATTGTGTTTTAAAAGAATAAGTTATTATGTTAATCAATTGCTAAAAATAAATTACACTAAAATAAACCAGGACAAAAAAATTAACACCAAGGTGTTGGCTTTTTTGTCCTGGTTTAAAATTCAGGCGCATTTTTGCAAATAAACATAAATTAGTCGCGAAATTCCTACTTTTAGATAGATAAAAATGAAAAACAAGTTAAAAATTTTAAAAATAAACTTAAATCTTTTATCTTTAAATCTATTAATTAACAAAAAGATCTACGATTTCCCTTCCATCTCAAGATATTTTTTGCTTTTATAGCCACGAAAATCGATTTTTTCTATTTCATCATAGTAACAATTTTTACTACCATAATCTCAAGAAAAATCAAAGTGTCGTTCTAAAATTAATGCTTTTTCCTGCTCGTTATAAAAACTTGAATTTTTTACAAATTTTCGAAAAGATTGGTACTCATCAAGCGTTTCTTGTTCATATTTTTTCACTGCATCACGAAATAAAATTAGTTCTTCGATTGAAGACCCCATTACATTTTTAGTTAGATAATCGTGATTTTTTGTAAAATAAACAAAGAACGGTGGATCTTGACTATCGCGCAGAAAAATATCTTGTTCAAGTTTGACTAATTTTTGTTTAAAATAATATTTTAAAATTTCGTATTTACCTTGATAAATATCATCATATAAATTTGAGTGGCCAATTCAGTAATAAATTTTTTGGCCATCAACATACAATAAAATAAAATTTTTTAAGGAAATTGGTGAAATTCAACCAACACTTGTTCTATATGCTGAGCGATAATATGGTTGGAATCAAAAAACTGGCTTTTTTGAGTCAAATTGTTCAATTATTTCATCAAAAAGTCCATATTCTTCCCCGCCAAAGTAGAAAATTTGGAAATTTTCCAGTTTTAGTTTAGCTCAACTTGGTAAAATGAAAAAATCAGGTTCACTATGAAAATACTCAGTATTTACATCATATCTAGGTCCAAATAAAATTTGCAATAAATAGATAAATTCAATTTTATTTGTCCATCTATTCAAATTATCATAATAATATTCGCCTTCTTCACCAAAAAGTTTACTACAATACTTTCGATATTCCGGCCCAAATTTATCAAACCAACTAAGAATAAATTTATCACGATTTTCAATGTTTAAATCGAGTTTTTTAATCCCATATTTTTCAAATTTTTTAAGCAAATTTTCATAAGTTTCAAAAGTAAATACATTTTGAATTGGTTGAATTTTGGTTTTTTCACTAAAATTATAATTCTCTTTTAATAACAAATTGTAGATATTTTCTACATTTTGTCCTAAATATGCTCTATTTATATCTAGAAACTCTGAATTATATTCATATATATTTGATAAAAAATCAAAGATTTTTTCGCCATAATTTGCTAAATTTTTTGGCTTTGCATAAGGAACACTTTCCTGAATTTCTTTGATAATTAAATTTTCAATTTCTTTTAGTTTATTTTTTGATTTAAAAATTGCCCGAAAAAGGGTAGGATACGAAATTGAAAATTCACATTTTTTCTTATCACCAAAATTTTCAAAGGCAACAACAACCATTCTTCGACCTTTAGTGTCATATAAGCCATCAGAAAAATAGCCTTGCTTTGTGGAATCATTTTCCTCTCCTCCAGCAAATGGCCAAGGAATACTATCTTCTCATTCATCGATTAGGGGTTTGATTTGGTTGTAAAAATGAAAACTTGTGAGTTCTTTAGAAAAAAAAGTAGTTTTTAGTATATCTTCTAACTTTAAATTATAAACATAATCATTTTGTTTATAGTTTATGCCAATAACTGTTTCGATTGGGTTAGCACTAATAGAACAATTATCTGTAAGGTAAACTCATAAAAAATTTGGTATTGCTCGGTCGTTGTCGTCGCAATTATCACGCCGAAAATCATCGTGATTGAACATATTATAAGTTGAACAAAAAGATTTAATATTAATTTCTAAATATTTTAGTTTTTCTAACTGTTTTTTTGCCTTAAACGCTAAAAATTTTACTTGGTTTTTCATAAGAAACACTCACCTTTTCAATGGTTAACATTTTTTATTATTAATATAGTAATTTATAAAAAAGAAGATTTTTAAACACAAATTTGGTTTTGAAGTTCTCTAAATTCAACAACATCCCCGTCAAATTTTAGTTTTAGTAGACCTTTTCAAAATGTAGTTCACTTTCTTTGTTAAGAAATTCAAGTAAAGATCTATTTAAAATTAGAAGGGCTCTTGATTAATTTGAATTTTAATATCATCTAAATTAGGGGTTAAATTAGTGTTTGTTCTGTTTAGATGTGTTTTACTTTTTTAATATTTGGATTGACAACAAGCGACTTTTGTTGGTTTTGGCTAAAAAAATGGGCTAAATCATCAAAATTAGTGGTTTTTTGACTTTAATAAATCTAAATCGTGGACTTTTACTTTAAAATCTAAATAGCTTTTTCTATTTTAAAAATGCCGAAGCAACCCTAAAACACTTAGGTTTAATCAAGAAAAAGCGACAAAATTAGCCATAAACTTAAAAAACTTTAACTTATTCTTCATGTTTTTCCTTTTTATATACAATATTAATTCTTTATTGCTATAATTATACCATATATTAAAAATTTTTTAGGAAAAAATACCTAAAAAATTGTTTTTTAAAAGAATAAGTTATTATGTTAATCAATCGCTAAAAATAAACCGCGCTAAATTCAGGCATATTTTCCTGAATTTCCCAGTTTGATGGCAAAAATTCACTTTTTATTGAATGCAAATATGCAAAAATACCGGTAAATCCATGTTTTTTACAACAAAGCTTTAATTTTTATTATTTAGAAATTAACCCTTAGCAAAAAAAATGCTTGGTCTAGGAAAAAATTATGTTATAATAATCTTCACTAAGAATAAATTAATAAATTTTGTATTGAATTAAGGGGGAATTACTTATGTTCTTTGGCTAAAAAATCAGAAAACGCGAATTTTCCGTCATATTTTTAAATATGATGCAATGCCTTAAATTTAACCGTTTAGAAATCTTCAAATTTAAGGCTTTTAATTATTGTTCTTTCAAAACTTCATATATTTTTTTAGGCTCAATGTAAATAAAAATGAGTTTTCTATTTTCATTGAGTTTAAATAGCAGTTGTATTTTTTTATGATTTTTGTCAGTGTTTTAAACTAAAAAAGCAGTTTAAATATTTTATAACTTTGCTTTTTTAGTTTGCCTTATTTTATTAATAATTAGATTTTGCATTCATGAGTCTTAGATTTAAAATTCAGTGTTTTTGCTTTGATAGTTATTTTTTCTGAGCTGCCCAAAAAAGTTAAAAAAGTGCCCAAACTAATAAACCAGGACACTTTTTTAAGATTATTTCATCAAACTGGTAAACTTGGGAGGTGCATTTTTGCAAGCAAACATAAATTTAACTAGCAAAATTACTATTTTTAAATAGATAAAAATGAAAAAACAGGTTAAATAAATTTCTTAATAGATTTGATTTTTATTCAGCTTTTTCAATTTTAGCTGAGTCAAAATTATCAAACAAATCAAATTTATCAACTTTAGAAATTAAGAAGTAATTAATATAAGGGAAAGAAACAAATATTAATATTTGTGTAATAAAAATTAGAAAACTACCAATATTTGTAAGCATTAAACCATTATCAGCAAAAACTCCAGCACCAGAAGAAGAATGAGCTTGTGTTGCAACGGCATAAATTTGTGAATAAATAAAGGCGGCAACGGCAATTAGAATTAAACTTGAAGAAATTATTGCTGAAATTCAATATAATTTTGGGTTAATTTTACGCTCAATTGAATTAGGATACTTTATTTTTTTGCGTGAATAGGCGACAATAATTGCCATATATACACCAAAGAAAATTAGTGAAGGGAAATTGGACATCGAATCAACAATAACATCACTACCAAATCCAATTCCTGTTCCATCTTTTTTTGGAAGTTTAATGGCTAGCGAAGGAATATAAATAACAAGCGCCCAAAACACTAATGTAATAAAAAGATAAAAAATTGTAACTTTTTCGTTAGAATATTTCTTTTTTAAACTATGAGCGCCAACAATTGCATTTAATTTTACAAGGTCTCTAACTTGATTTACAAATGCAGCATTTAAAGAATTAGCCACACCGTATGTTGAAATCAAAAGGAAAACAGCCACAAAAATAGTAATGCCACGGGCTGCATTAGCCGGGAAAACGTCACTAATTAGACCTGAAATTGTTCCCTTATTATGCAGCGCTGATGATAAACCAATAAGAGTGTAAACGCTAGCAATTAAAATCATCCCCGCTGTAATAATCAAAGGGACTCTTTTACTTGCTTTTTGAACTTTATTATGAATTGAACCAACTGAAAGAAATGAATCATAAGCAAACAAAACCGCTGGAAGTGCAAGCACTAATTTTGAAAAATCAAAACTATTTTTTTCAGTTACTACAAAAGCACTAGAACCACCAGCATTATGAGTTGTTGGAAAAAAAATCCCAGCAAAGACAGCAATAATTAATGGAACAAATTTTAAAACTGTTGAAACAAGTGCAACATATCCAGAAAATTTAACAGAAACATAATTTGTTGTTACAAATAAAATAGTAAAAAAAGCACCTAATAATATGTGAGCCCAAAACGGAAATGAAAAACTAGAGCCACTAGCTGTCTGAAAAAACCAAATTGTAATTTCAGACGAAAATATTCCTAAAATTAGGCTTAGCATTCCTAAATAATAAAATCCGTAACTAAATAAGACAAAATAACCACTTTTTTTGCCACCAATTTGGTAAGACCAGTTTGCTAGCCCATTTAGTTTGGTTTGTTTTAAAAAGCTAATTTCAGAAAAACTAATTGCAGCAAAAAGCGAAATTATTCCTCCAATAATTCAAGCAAAAAGTCATGCATAACCATTATTATTAGTGGTTGCGGCGATGCTGTTATTTTTGAAAAAAATTCCGATTCCGACAACTGAGCCAACGAGCATCGATAAGGCTGCAAAAAACCAAGTTTTCGGGCGCTTTGAATTTTCATGAGATTCCTTTTTGATTAATTGTAAGTTGATAAAATTTTAAATATTTAAAAATTATATTGTATAATTTACAAAATCAAAGCAATTTTTTCAATTTAACATCTAAAAAATTGCTGTTTTATAACTAATAGAGAGATATATTATGAAAAACTTATCAAAATATCTGTTTTATTTAGGTTTTCTAAGTCCTTTTGTAGTTATAAGTTGCACTTCGCAAATTCAGTTCGTAAAAAATAATCCGCCAAAAGTTGGAAATAATTCGCCAGAAATTGAAACTACTCCGCCCAAAGTTGAAACTACTCCGCCCGAAATTCAAACTAATCCGCCCAAAGTTGAAGATAATTTACCCAAAGTTGAAACTAAACCACCCGAAATTCAAACTAATCCGCCCAAAGTTGAAACTAATGAAGATAAGAAAAAACAGCCAGAAAAAATTGATTCATTAAAGCCGGATTCTAAAATAACAACTGACACGGAAGTTAAAACTGAAACCGGAAATGATATTGAATCAGTCGAACAAAATCAACCTGTTTTTGATTTTGTTCAAGTAAACAATAAATCAATTCGCAATTTCCGCACAGATTTATTATCAAATCTTACAGAAAATGATTTTAAAGCCCCAAACAATCAAGTTTCAAATTATAGCCGCTATTTTCTTAGAAATTGGGAAAATGTTGTTAAAAAAGAAAACCAAAACACCTTTCTTGGGCAGCAAAATAATAATTTAAAAGTTTATTTGCTTAATAAAATGAATCCAAATTTAGTCGCTAGTATTGCGGCTAAACAAAATCATTTTGCTTATTTTAACCGCCCCGCTTTAGGAAATTATTATAATTTACCTTGATTTGGGTTTAATTCTGATAGTCTTGAGCAAAAAAGATTTTCCAATATTTTTACAAGAAACATGCGTTTTGCGTCTGGGACAGGCATTTTTTTAAATGCAAATGCCGAAAAAGCAGCTTTTTTGACTAATGCTCACGTTATTCATGTAGGAAATAGCAAAATACCTTTTTGAAAATTAATGAATAAAAAGGTTGGTCAAAATCAACTAAATGCAAAACTAATTAAATTTTTACAATATTATGATGATTTTAAGATAAAAGAACTGGATAATCGCATTTTATTTCGTCTTTTTGAACAAGAAGAAAAAATAAAAAAAGGAGTACCTAACTTACCATTTAGTTTCCAAAATAATGCAGAAATTAATCAATATATGGAGGATTTGTATCAAAATTATTTCGAACTGGCTGAATGAGACAATTACGACTTTGACATTGCAGTTTTTTATTTTAATTACTCAAAATTTATAAGCGATGTTGACAAACTTATAAAATTTTTTAGCGAACAACAACAAAATTTTATAAATTCAACTCACTCACTTAACAATGGGAAATTCCAAAATTTTGTCAACGATTTTGCCGAATTTAAAAAATATTGACAAAAAATTTCAAAATTTCCACCATTGAAAATTTCAGACCGGATTTGAGAGGATGGTGATTTTGACTATACAACAAAAATAGGGATGTTTTGGGCAAATAATTTATTTTCAAAAAATGTTTTTAAAGGTATAAATTTCCGCCGAGATGCTAATGACCCTCGTTTAGTTGCCGCTAATTTTTTTGCAACAAACGGACCTGGAGCTTCAGGAAGTGGAATTTTTAATGCAGATGGCAGCCTTGCTTTTATTAATCGTTCAATTTTAACTGTAAATGGCAATGCTCATTCACTTTTTTATGATCAATTCGGCCTAACATCCCACTTAACTTCCGGAATTGCCCTAAGAGCAAGAAATTATAATTTAGTTGAAAGAATTTTGAAACTTTATGTAAAATAAAATTCCCTTTTTTTGGGTTTAATTCAAACTTGAGTTTGGCAGATTAATGGTAAAAATTCACTTTTTAGTGAATACAGGTAGGTAAAAATACCCGTAAATCCGGGTTTTTTGACGCTAAAATCTAAGTTTTTATAATTTGAAATTAACAGTTGCAAAAAAAAAAAAAAATGATTGGTCTAAGAAAAAAATTATGTTATAATAAATCTAACTTAAGAATAATTAATAAATTTTGTATTGAATTAAGGAGGAATTAAGAATGTTTTTGCTATAAAAAAAATCAGAAAATACGAATTTTTCCATTATATTTTTAAATATGATGATATGCCTTAAATTTACCCGTTTAGAAATCTACAAATTTAGGGCTTTTATTTATTGCTCTTTCAAAACTTCATATATTTTTTTAGGCTCAATTTAAATAAAATGAGTTTTCTATTTGCATTGAGTTTAAATAGTAGTTGTATTTTTTATGATTTTTGTTGTTTTATCCGTAAATTGATTTTTGCCTGTGTTTTAAAATAGGTAATTAACTTTTGCCAAAAAAGTTAAAAAAGTCCTAAAACCGCACCTGTTTTAAGATATCTCATCAAACTGGGAAACTCGGGAAGAGCAAATAATTATAATTTAGTTGAAAGGATTTTGAAAGTTTATGTAAAATAAAATCCCCCTTTTTTGAGATTTAATTCAAAAAAGGGGGATTAGTTATTACTATTCTTCTT
Source organism: Mesomycoplasma ovipneumoniae (assembly GCF_038095975.1). Classification (NCBI taxonomy): domain Bacteria; kingdom Bacillati; phylum Mycoplasmatota; order Mycoplasmoidales; family Metamycoplasmataceae; genus Mesomycoplasma; species Mesomycoplasma ovipneumoniae. The sequence continues at coordinate 702,242 of NZ_CP146003.1, forward strand.
TTTTATAAAACGGAATAATGTGAATGTGTGTGTGAAAAATTGTTTGTTTTGCATCTTTTTCGTTATTAACTTGAAGTCTAAAACCAGTTGCGCCAAGTTGCTTAACTTGCTCTAATGCTAATTTTCTTGCAATTTTTATTAAGTAAGTAAGATCTTCATCGGAAATGTGAAATAAATTTCGTGAATATTTTTTAGGGACAACTAAAAAATGACCAGGTGAAACCGGAAACTTGTCAAAAAAAGCGATAACTTGATCATCTTCAAAAATAATTTTTGCTGGTGATTTTTTTGCAATAATATCTAAAAATAATGTTGTATTTTCCATTTTTTCCCTAAAATTTTCTAACAATTAACTAATTTTTACAATTGGATCCTTAGATTCGATTTTATATCCAATTGATTCAAAAAAGTTTTTAGCATCACGGAAAATTCCACCTTGATCAGCAAGATATAATGAATAAGCTAGTTTTGTTTTTTGTTCTTGGGTATTTCAAGGTGTATTTTCAAGCGAAAAGTAGACTTGTTTTGTGTTATTTTCTTCAACTATTTTATCATATAGAGGAGCTAATTTGTTATAATATTTGACCGATATTTTTGACAAATCAGAACTAACTGCCGCAATTCCGTTATCAATTTTTGGTAAATTTTGACCATCAGCATTTATTTGGGGATTATAAAGGACTTTATTTTCATCCCAACTAACATCAACATTGTAATAAAATTTTGATGAATTTATGCTAATTTCGACAAGAACACCAACAGCAAATTTATTAGCATCGTTATCTTTTGTCGGAATTACGTTCTTAATTTTATATGATACTCCTGGAATCTGAGCAGGAATTTTGAGCTCAAAGTCAGAAATTTGGACTTGATCTTTAGTTTTTTTACGGTCAAAATTTGGACTTAGCTCAACAGGAAACATTTTTGCTTGATTAATTAAGTTAAAATTCTGAAAATCTTTAGCTGACCAAAGAAGATTTGATGCTGGATCTAAAAAACCAGACTTAGTTTGACCTTGAATTCTAAGATCGTTAAATTGGAATGATAAATCACCTAAAGAAGCATTTTGACGGTACAAAATTCCGGCATATCCAAGCAATAATGTTGTATCAATCTCGTCATTTTTACCAAGTTTTTCAAATTGTTGCTCTTTGCGAGTTAATCTAGAATTAATATTTTCACTACGTAAAAGTGTGTTAAAAGTATTAGTATCTTTAATTTTTAGTTGTGAAAAAGTACTTATACTATTTGGGTCGCTTGATTCAAATTGCCAAACTTGAACCGGATTTTTTGTTAACATTAAGTGAATTAGAAAAAAATCAGGTGAATTTGGATCAATATTTTGAAAAATTTGCCGTGATGTAAAGGATGTTCTTGTTGAAATACCATCTTTGTAAATTTGAGAATCTTTAATCAAATTTGGCTGATCAAGTTGAGTTAAATAAGCCTTAACTAGCAACATTTTATTTATTTCACGGGTAATTCCGGTTGAAAAATTATTGTATAAAACAATAAAAGCTTGATCATTAAAAGTCTTATTATAACCAGCCTGAGGTGATAAAAGTGCAAAATCACTGGCTGAAATTGCATTAGTGCTTTGCAATTGGGCAATTAATTTTAAACTATAAGTTGGATCTAAACTAATTTGGTAGTTTTGGTAAAAATCAAAAGCCGCTTTTGCTTGGGTAAAAAATTGCGAATTTGTATTTGTAAATTCACTAGCTAGTGAATTTGAGCCGGTTTTGAAAATATTTTGGGCTAAAATATTTTCAACATAGGCATTTTCAACAAAATCCTTAACATCATTTGAACTTAGTTTTCGGTCTTCATCAAACCTTCCGCCCGAATTAACATCAACGGTGCAGGAAACTAAAGCGCTAAAAGATGTACCTAAAACTAAGAAAACCGGTAATTTTTTTAAAAATTTGTTTTTTTTGGGGTGATTTTTCACAAATGTTCCTTTCAACTAGTGACTAAATCGAAAAAGACTTTCAAGTTTGTCAATTATCGCCTGACGCAACTCTTTTGATGGATCGGCTTTCAATTCTCAACGTTCTTTTTGATTATTATACCAAAAATCTGCGCTTAAATCATTTAAAGTTGCATTGGAAATATAATCTTGTAACTTTTGGTTAATATTTAAAACTTGAGAAAGAACGTAAAAATTCAAAAAATTTTCTGACGATTGTAAAACTGAATTTAAAAAGTTGGTTTTTTCTTGCTCAACTGTTGTTTTTTTTGAATCTAAAAGTTGTTTTTGATAATTTGCATCACGAACTAAAAGCGACTGAATAAAATTATTATTCGAAATATCGGCAAAAAGTTGACTCATATTTATTGTTGAATTTTGTTTTGAGTCAATTTGATTATTAGCACTTAATTGCAATTGGTGCGAAATTATTTTGTTAAAGTCTTCAAGACTACTAATTTTATTTAAACTCAAAACTTTCATTCCTTTTGAGTCAAGCACTAATTTCAAATTATCACCTAAATTATAAACTAAATGAGTACGATTATCATTTTCATCTGCACCAAAAGTTTCTAAAAATGCCCTTCCTGCCTGAGCCAGTTCATTATCAGAAAGACCTTGAATGTATGAATGAAGTCGTTGATTTAAACTTCTAATTTCACTAATTGGCTTAGAATTTAACTCAGATGGATCAACAAGCAAACTTTGGGCATTTTTAAAGAGCAAATCTTTAAGTTTTTCCATTAAAGTTTTGCTAAAAAGTTTTGCTTTTGGTCCAGCTGAGGTTGAATTTTCTAAAAAAGCAAAAATATAACCAGCTTCATTATTTGTTAGAGTTTGACTAAGTGAAGCAATTGGAAGTTGCCCTAAAATTTCAGCACTTTTTTTATTATTTTCATAATCCAGAGTAGAAAGTAGAATTCTATCTTGATTATTTTGAGTTGGATCAGTAGAATTTCCGCCTTTAAAATTTTCAATTAATTCCAAATTGTTGCTAACTTGTTCAGCAAGTGATGATTCAGAACTTGTTTTTAAAACTTTATAAGTTAAAAGTTCTTGGAGAGTTTTTTTATCAACAGTTCATGGTGATTTTGCATCTTTTGCATTTGGTTTTGCATTAATTGAAATTTGCGAAATTTCAAAAAAATTGAAATTTCCAGCCAAAGGTGCTTTTGGATCAAAATAAATTTCGTTAATTATTTTAGTCGGATTTACATATTCCTTAATAAAAGAGTTAGTAATAAAAGCAGAAATTTTAGGATCATTTGATGCTGAGGTCGGATTTGGACTAACAATATTTGGACCAAAGCCGTTTTTGCCGATCTCAATTAAGTTAGCAAATAATTTTTCGCCTTTTTTATAAACTACTTGTCCTTTTTCGTCCTTAATATCATCTTTCAAAATTCGATCTTCGATATCACTTTTAGTAAAATTTTTATTAATTCCCAATTTAAAACGGGCAAAAGCGACATTTTGTGCTGCATTAATTGAAAGCGCTTCAACTGCTTGTTCAATATTAACTGCATTATTAAAACGTGGATCTGAATTTAAATACTTATTGAATTCAGTTTCTCAATTATTAAAGCCAAAAGTGGTTTGGTATCTACTACGCTCATCATTAAGAAAATTTCGTTGGGATTGACGTATTTCTTCAAAGGATTGCAATGTAAAGCGGCGGGAATTTCCTTGAGTTTTGTCAGTGTTTGTGTTTTCCCAGGCTGCCTGAAAAACTTTGGATGCTTCATATTCTTGATTATATAAAAATTCAATTAAATATTTTTGAGCTTCACGGAGATCATCACGTTGTTTTGAATTGTCAGATTTAAAAACGCTCAATAATTCTTCAACTTTGATATTTTTGTCTGCAATAGGGGACTTAAGAATTACTATATCGGATTTAGGATCGCGGATTTCTAGATTATTTTTAGAACCACTTGAATAAGACAAAGGAATTCCAACCCCAAGGCCAATTACAGTTAAAAAACCGGCAGTCAAAGTAATTGGAATTCAAACTTTTTTAGTTTTGGCTGGCGCTTTTTCTTGTTGTTTTTTCCTTGAATCTGAATTCAAATTGGCAATCTTTTGAAATATATTTTGCTTTTTCATAAATAAATCCTTAATTTGTACTAAAACTCAAAATTATATTATAATTTAGTAATATTAAAAAAACATTTTTTCAACTAGAAAAAACACTTATTAAAATATTATATAATTTTAGCATTTTTTATATAATTTTGCTGAAAATATTGCAAATTTGGTTTAAATATGTTCTATAAAATTTCTTTTATCGATCTTGATGGTACCCTTTTAGACATTGGAAAGGGCAAAAATGCCCAAATTTCAGATACAAATTTGCATTCAATGAGAAAATTAGCTAAAGAATGTAAAATTGTAATTTCAACAGGAAGAAAATTTTCGCCTGATATTATTAATATTGGCAAAAAAATTTCTGCAAATTTTTATGTTTGTCAAAATGGCGCTGAAATTTATGACCAAAATTTAAATTTAATCTTTGAATCCTGCATTAATCAGAAAATTGTAGAACAAATTCTCGCTTTTGCAAAAAAATGAAATGTTTCAATTTCATTTGATTCAAAAGTTATTTTTTCTCCTTCAAAAAGTTTTTTGTATCTTCTTTCAAAATTTTTTTCAAATCTTGAAGTAAAAGACATTAACAAAGCTGATTTGCCAAAAAGTGTCAAAAAAATTTTGATTTTTTCACCTAATATTTTTAAAATAAGTAAATTTGGAAAATTTCTTGAGGAATTTTTTTCTGAAAAAATCCAGATTTATACTATTGAAAAGGGATTTGTTATTGAAATTACCGATTTTAACGCCTCAAAAGGTCAAGCAGCCGTTTTTATTTCAAAAGTTACTAATATCTCACTAAATTATTCATTTCATATTGGCGATTCTGAAAACGACATTTCAGCAAAAAATGTTGTCAACACCTTAATTTTGATGAAAAATTCGCCCAGAAAACTAAAAAAACATGCACACATTGTCGGTTATAAAAGAAAATTCGGGGTAGCAAAAGCGCTTGAAAATTTCATTTTCAAGCCAAAATCTATTGCTATAGTTGGCTTTTATGCAAGTGGAAAAACAACTTTTTTAAAAGCGGTTGAAAAATTTGGATATTCTGTTTTGTATACAGATGAATTTTATTTTAATTGCTTTTTAGAAAATAAGCCATGTTTTGAAATAATTAAAAAGTTCAAACCTGATTTTATTGATAACAACATCCTAGATAAAAATAAACTTCGCGATTTTATGGTTACAAACCAGCAAAATCGTGACTTTATTGAACAGAAAATCTATCCAATTTTAGAAGAACATTTAAAAACCAATTATTACCATTTTGTTGAAATACCTAATTTATGGACAAAAAATGCCGATTTTCAGGCGTTTTTTTGAAAAACTGTCTGAATTAGCACTTCAAGGAAACAACTACTTTTAAACATTAAATCCAAAAAGGTCAAAAAAGAAGTTTGCCAAAAAAACCAGGCATTAAATGGCAATAAAATAAAATTTTATAATGTCAAAATCTCAAATTCAAAGTGAAAAAGGCCGTCATTTTTCCCAAAATTTTTCACCAAAATTTTTAAATAGGGCTACAATTTCACTTTGCTATGCATTCCTGTTATGTAATTTCAAATTCTGATATTGATCAAAATGATTTAAATAATTTGTTATATTTTTATTTTCCCGTTGTTAAATTTCAAGGTTATCTTTTGTTCCAATATTTTTTAACTATCAAAAACGCAAACGAGCCAATTAACTTTGATTTTTTGGACAAAATTTACAGTATTAGTCTTGATAATTTTAATAAAACTCGTGAAATTTTGGAATGTCTAAATTTAATTCAAACCTTTTATGATTCCCAAAAGGAAAAATATTTCATTGAAATAAAAAAACCTTTAAATTCTGAGCAAATTGACAAAAATCCTTATTTAAAACCACTAATCACTGAAAAAATTACTGATAAAAGATACTTAAGCCTGATATCAAAATTTAAAAATAATTTTGAAGAATTTGACACTAGGCAAATTAAAACTGACAATTTCCATAATCTTTCAAAAAAATTTTATGAAATTTTTGGACAGAACAACCAAAACATTTCAACTATTTTTAATTGTGTCAAAAATACTGACAACAATGAAGCAAAAAAAGAGCTAAACTTTGAAAAATACCACTTGTTTTTAACTGGATATTCAATGAAACCTCGACTTCGGAATTCACTGTTAAAATATGTCGAAGAAAGAAGTTTTTCTAATTGAGCGATTAACAATGTTATTGAATATTGTTTTAAAGTTGGTAATCAAGTAAAATTTAATTATATTAAAAAGATTCTTGATAGTTTGTGAGATGATCAAATTATTAGTGGCGAAGATGTTGAGCTTGAACTTGAAGAGATTTTTAGAACAAAAATAAAAAATAAAAATAAATCTGAAAGTGCAAAAACTAAAAAAATAATTGACCCTGAATCAAGTGCTAAAAAAATCGCTAAGCCAAAAAGTCCTAAAAAATCAAAAGTTGAAACACCTGAAATGATAAATGCAATTTCCTGATTTATTGATGAAAATGAAATTAATTAAAAACTAAGTAAAATATGACAGAAATTCACCCAAAAACTAAAAAAACAACTAGCAGCAATTCCAACAACAAAGAGATAGCAAAATCACTTATTAACGTTTTAGAGAAAATTTTAACTAATGATGATCATGATGGTCCTAAAAATAATGAAGTTATTAAAAATGATAAAAATGACCTTAAAAATAGTCAAATATTAGTCAATTTAGATGAAAAATTTTTAGACTTAACTTATGAATCAGCGCTTAAAAATCCAAAATTTGCCAGCTGAATTAAACAGCTCAAAATTGATAAAAATGAGTATTACGAAAATTTAGACCTTTTTTGACGCGCAACTGAGTGAGAAAAGTTTCCTAATTACAAATTTGAAATAATAAGGACGCCTGAAACAAGAAAACTTGAAGAAAAATGTGTTTTTCTCTGATCAGAAGACAATAAAAAATGAGCTGAATTTTTACTTTTGCCAGAAATAAGTTTTCCTAAATTTAAAGATTTTGTCAAAATTATGAAACAACTTAATGTTGGGAAATTCGGTACAATTTTACCTTTATTAGAAAAATTTAAAATTTATTTAAATAAAAACAAAATAAACCAAAGTTTGGTCTACTGAACTAATTGAGATAGTGTTTCACAAACCTTACTTTTGAAATCTTTTACTGTTTTTTTTGCAATTCGAAAAATTAATGTTGGTTACTTTAACTTGTCGGAAATTTGCCAATTTATTACCGAAAACAAGGCAAAATTAACCAAAAAATTAAAAAATGTTGATGTTCTAATTGTTGAATTAGATATAATTAGTAATTTTACAACTTGATTTTTGGCTGAATTAGAAAAAATTATTGCTGAAAGAATAATCACAAATAAACTTACAATTTTAAGTTTTGATTCTGATTTTTATAACAAAAGTGGCAATCAAAAAATCGCTAGTCTTATTAAATATCACGGAATAAACGGCTTTGACTGATTGAATGAAAATAATTAATTGTTTTTTTTAAATTTTGGATAAAATATTTAAATTTTGACTAAAAATTGATATTAAATTTTTTTACTTTGAATTTGTCAGTTTGATGGCAAAAATTTAGTTTTTAGGAATATAAATATTCAAAAATACCGGTAAATCCGTGTTTTTGACGGTAAATCTTAATTTTTATAATTTTAAAATTAAAACTTTGCAAAAAAAAAAAAAAAAATGCTTGATCTAAAATAAAATTATGTTATAATAAGTAGCACTAAGAATGAATTAATAAATTTTGATATTGAATTAAGGGGGAATTAGTTATGTTTTTTGTCTAAGAAAATCAGAAAATGCGAATTATCCATTATATTTTTAAATATGATGGAATGCCTTAAATTTAACCGTTTAGAAATCTTCAAATTTATGGCTTTTGGTTATTGTTCTTTCAAAACTTCATATGTTTTTTTAGGCTCGCTGCAAATAAAAACGAGTTTTCTATTTGCATTGAGTTTAAATACTAGTTGTATTTTTTTATGATTTTTGTCAGTGTTTTAAACTAAAAAAGCAGTTTAAATATTTTGTAATTTTACTTTCAAGTTAAAATTACAGGTTTTTTAGTTTGCTTTATTTGGATTAGCAAGTAAATTTTTCTTTCATGAGTATTAGATTTAAAATTTAGTGTTTTTGCTTTGACAGTTATTATTCCTGAGTTTGCCAAAAAAGTTAAAAAAGTCCTAAAACTAAACTCGGACAAAAAAACCAACACCTTAGTGTTAATTTTCTTTGTCCTGGTTTAAACCCGACGCTTTTTTAAGATTATCTCATCAAACTGGTAAACTCGGTAATATCACGGAATAAACGGTTTTGACTGACTAAATGAGCATAATTAATTGTTTTTTTGTTCAAAAAAACAAAAAAACATGTGAAAAATAATCACATGCTTTTTAATTTTGGATAAAATATTTAAAATTTGACTAAAAATTGATATTAAATATTTTTTTACCTAGAAGAATATACTCATCAATTTGACTTTCAAGAAGTGTAAACGCTTGACGGTACATTTCTGGATCGCTAAGATCAACTCCAGCATTTTTGAGAATTTCGCTTGGTCAATCAGACCCACCTTTTGAAAGGAAGTTTTCGATGTAATTTTTTATTGCTGTTTTTCCTTCTTTTTTGTATTTCTGGAAGAAAACATTAGCAGCAAGATAACCAATTGCATATTTATAAACATAATATCCGTAATAATAATGAGGAACAATTACGCTATAAATAAAGGATTTTTCGTCAATTTCATCATCATTGGGCTTATATTTTTTAATTATTTGTTCGTAAACCTTAACAAAATCATCATATGAACCAGTTAGCTCACCACTATCCATTTTTTTATATAAAGTAGCCTCATAATCAGCCCAAATAACTTGGCGTTGAACTGTTGAAATAAAGGTTGAAATTTTTTGGAAAACAATATCGAATTTGAGCTTATCATCATCTTGATTTTTCAAAAGATAATCATCAACTATTAATTCGTTAAAGATTGAAGCTATTTCGGCAAGAAAAATTGGGTATGAACTATTGTGATAATCTTGGTGTAAATCAGAATAATAAGAGTGAAGTGAGTGTCCTAATTCGTGAGCTAAAGTATGAACTGAATTAATTGTAAAATCAAAGTTCATAAGAATATATTTTTTTTCAAGACCGTAAGACCCACCAATCGAATATGCTCCAGAACGCTTAGAAGGCACGTAGTGATAGTCGATTCAACGATCTGAAAAAGACTTTTTAACAATTTCTACATATTCTTCGCCCATTGGTTCTATAGATTTAAGGACAATTTCTTGGGCATCTTCAACAGAATAATTATCTTTAATCTCAACAAGTGGAACTAAACGGTCTCAATGATTCATTTTTGTTCCAAATTTTGCTTTATAAAATTGTTTTTGAGCATGAAAAAATTTATCAAAAATTGGAAAAGCAGCAGCGACATTACTAAATAAGTTTTGCAAATTATCTTCTAAAAACCGATCAGAAGACAAGCAAGCTTGAATTAATGAAGGGTAATTTCTTGTCTTTGCATCAACTGAGGCAGATTTAATATGTTGATAAAATAAATTTGCAAAAGTATTTTTATGTTCCAAATAAGCTGAATAATAATTTTGATAGGCTAATTGACGAACATGAGGGCTTCCAGTTTTTAAATAATTAAAGTAATTTGTCGAATTAAGTGGTAATTTATCACCTTTTTCGTCGATAATATCGGCAAATTTAGTTTCTGAATTTGAAAGAATTGAAAAAATTTTATAAACTGAAACTTCACCAAAAGATGTTTTTGTAAGATATTCTTCAACTTGATCATCGAGTTTGTGTTTTTTATTATCAAGTCGATAATTTAAATCTTTTAAATAAGGTTTTACGCGCTCATCATTTATTCAGCTGCGAATTTTTTCTTCATTTTTGTAAAAAATAACATCAAGTGAACCTAATTTAGCCTCAAATTCTGACATTAAGAAAGAAAATTTTTCATTAAGTTGGCTAAAAACAGGACTAACAACATTTGTGCTTATATTGTTTGAAATGTAATTATAAATTTTGTTATATTTAATTCCAAAGTCTTCTTCAAGTTTTTTAAAATGAAGAAAATTTTCAACATTATCAAATTGTTGGTCCTTCATTTCAATTAATTTTTGCGAAATTTGGACTATTTCGGCAAAATTTTCCTCAATTGTTTTGCCTTCAAGTAAAACTTCTAGGTCAAAACGGTGCTTTTCGGGAATTTCTGAATATTTTTTAAATTGCATTTATTCTCCTTTGTTTTTGTGAAATTTCGCCCTTAACTTCAAATATTACATATATATAATATAATTTAAGGAAAAATTAATTTTAGAATATAATTGTACCTTATTTTTTCAAAATTGCAATCCTAAAAAATAAAAAAATGTTATAATTAACTAAAAGATACACTTGGAGGGTGACAATGATTTTTTTGACCAAAAGAGGCAAAATTGTACTCTTGGCTGCCACGCCTATAATTATTATTCCGGTCGCTAGTGTTCTTAATCAATATTTAACAGCGCTAAATTTTCCGGCTTTTGAAAACACATATTCAAACTCAAGTCCATCAACAATTGCCAAAAACGAAATCGATAAAGATCTAAAATTCAATTCTCCAGTTACAAATGCAATTTTTAAGGAAAAAGAAGAACAAAAACCTAACCAAACTCAGAAAATTGAAGATACAAAACAACCAATTATAATAAAAAACCCTGAAAAAGTTGAACAAAAAAAGCCAGAAATCGCCGCTCCACAGCAAGCACCAACTTTAAAACCAAAATTTGCGCCTCAAAGTGCAACTTCAGGCCCAAATTTAATAGTTGGTACTGAATTAAATCGGCTCACCCAACTTGCCTTACAACGAAAAGCATCAGGATTTAGCGCTGAAATTAAAAAACTCGAATCGCGTATTGCTAATATCGATGCCCAAGTAAAAGAAATAAATCGCTATTATGACGAAGAATACAATAGAAATAATGGTAATGATGCTCCTGGTTCGCGAAGAAGTTGAGAAGAAGGACGCCGACTTAGTTTGTATTCTTGTGAGCCTGCAATTGATTGTCCAGCAATTCGACTTGAACAAAATAAAGCCGAATTAGAGCGTCTAAGACACGAAGCGGCTAACCCAAAACCCTTGAGACCCGATGAAATTGAACTTGTAAAACAAGGTTTATTGCCTGATGCTGCCAATCCTTATGCTTGAGGTTATGATGATGAGGCTAAAAATCCAACACTAAATCGGCTAAAAGCTGAAAATCTTGCCCGTGTTATTAACACTCCAGGTTATTATTCTCGAGTTTCAAGTTCAATTTCGAGCCTTGAATATACAGGTTGAACAAAAACTGATGTTTCAAATGATTTTGCTAACATTTTTTCAGAACACGGCGTCTCAAACAATTCAATCCAAATTTACCAATACACTCCAAATGAACAAAATGAAGACCGAGCTAATCGAAGTCCGATAAAAGCAATTGTTCTAAATGCAGATGATTCTAATGCTTTTGATAAATTTCAAAAAATTATGAACCAGGCAATCAAGCAAGACAATAAAATTCAAGCTGTTGTTCTTAAAAATGTCGGTTCACTTAATTCATTGCAAAATATTGATCCAATTCTAAAAGCAATTCCTGATTCAGTTATTAAATTGACTTTATTTTTAAATAACCCAGCTGCAACTCGTGGATTAAGAGGGCTTGAAAATGTCAAATTAAAAGAATTAGAACTCTATTCAGATTCAAATGCGGTTTCACAACATTGATCAATTAATCCAAATGCACTCAAAAACGTTGATTTTATTAGTTTTGACTATCAAAATCAGTTTAACGTTACAAAAAATTCAGGCGAAAAACTTCCTTCTTCAATAATTTTTAACACACTTCGGTTTGACAAGGGCGATGATGTGGCTAAAATTAACGAAGGTCTTGAAATTGTTTTTAATTCCAAAATTAACCAACGTGTTTTTCAAGGTAATTTTGGTGGCAAAGGTGGTTGACCGACTTTTTTAGATTTTTCTGATACTAATATCAAAACTCTAAAAGGAATTTGGTTTGACGAACTTAACCGTGTTTATAATATAAATGTTGAAAATTGACCTGAACCTTTTGCAAAAGAAAATTTTAAAGGCAATCGAACCTTAAAATTCAAGCGAATGATTTTTCAACCCGACATTGTTGGCGGGTCAGATGCATATGTTGTTAATATTTCTGATTTTGATGGCGCCCAATTTAGTCAGCGGTTAGCTTTTGATGATCCGCCGCCGGCACCTGAAATTCAATTTAGGCGAAATGGTCAGGAAATTTACGGAATTCCCCTTTATTTAAAAGGCCAAAATTTGACCGGTGATGCAAAAAGTCAACTTGAGTCTTTCATTAGGGCGGCAAATGCTAATGGCCAAAGACGAATTACCCATATTTATGTCGAAAGTGATGAGTTAAAATCGCAACTTGGTGGTCAAATTGGAAATGTTTTAGTGCAAACTAAAATTGCTGACCAAAACAGTCAACAAGGAGGAGATAGCGATGAAATTGAGGTCTAAAATTTTATTTTTATTACCAAGCATTTTACCAATTATTGCTATTTCGTGCGCTAATACTGATTCTAATTTAAAAAGTATTAGTGACGTTGAAAAATCTTTAACTGATCTAAAAAATCAATTCAACTCCACGCAAAATAATAGTTCAGAAAACCTAAATAATTTACTTACAAAAATTAACGAAGAAATTCAGAATTTAAAAAAAATTTTAAATTCTGATAAACTAGGTAAATTCAACCAAGAATCAGAAAAAATACTATCAAAACTAAGCACTTTTTCTGATAATGACTTACAAAATCAAGAAAAAAATGCGGAATTTCAAAAGACATTTTCCGAACTTGTTAGTCTAGTTCAAAATCAAAAAGACACTCCAAAACCTCAAAATCCAAGTACAAGTCAAGGTCAAACTAACAGTGCAAGCCCTGATCCAACTCCAAACCCAATCCCTGATCCAAATCCAAATCCAGGTCAAAATCTAGGCACAAATCCAGGTCATCGTCGTCCTGATCCAGTTTCTCCTGAAAAAATTTCATCTTTAGTACCTCAAGGTCAAACTTTTTCAAGGTGAAGTGAAAAAGATAACAAACGTATTGTTGAAGACCAATATAAATATGATGACCCTAAAAAAGAGCTAGAATACCATCGAAGTTTGAACAATATTTCTAGTCAAGCTGGATCTACTACCGCAAGTGTTTTAAAACCTCGTCCTGAAAGTTTTAATCTTCCAAGTGCGACTGTCCTTGAAAATTTAAACCAAAAAGCAAAAAATGCTAATCAACCTTACTATCAAAATGCACAATTACGTGGCTTTTCTTTACCTGAAATTGGAACTAATGGTGAGATCAAAGGTATTTTAATTAATAATTTTGTACAACCACCAGCAGTTCCAGCTTATTGAGGAAATGAAAAGCGAACCGGTGGATCTAATCGCAACGGTTTGCCGCGAGTTCTGCCAAATGATACTTATCGAAAAATAGCTAAAAATTCGTTTTCTTTTGGAATAAGAAACGGTAAACAACGTGATCCTAATGACAATATTGAAAATCCTGATGCAACAAAACGTGTAGTTCGTTCAGATATGTCTTTTGGAACAGCGGCAATTCTTGACTTTGAAAAAACAGAAAATGGTTCTTATCCTCTAAAGTGATTTTTCATAACAAATGCTCACGTTGCCGGAAGTTTACGACTTGCAAATGACGTGCCGACTGACAAATCTCAAGTCTGAGGCCGGGATGAGTCAAATTATAGCGAACAGTTTCGACAATATAATACTTGAACAATTACTCTAAGAAAACTAAAAAACACAACTCCAATTCATTCAAAATTGCCAACATCAATCGGCGAAGGATTTGAGAATTACTATGACAGCGAAGAAGTTCGCGTTAAGGAATTAGACGGAACTTTATATAATAACGGTCGCGATGGCCAATATGAACGCGACTCACTACTTGTGCACGAAACGCCAAAAAAACCTTTAAATGTGCGCACAATTGTAATTGGAACAAACGCGCTAAAGTCTTCGCCAAAAGACTTTTCTTCACAAAAAGTCTACCAAAATATTGAAGAAGTTCTTGATTTTGCTGTTGTTGAAGTTAATTTTGACAATGAAGATCAAGCAAAAAAAATGACTCAAGACTATTATGATGCAGCCCAAAAACAAAATCATTATCAAGGCCGTGAAGAAAACTTTCTTGACCCTAAGGTTTATGAAAAAATTCCGCCAACTGATTTCTACGGTTTTGGTTGACCTTCAACACAAAATGAAAGTCAAAGAACGCTTGACCGTCATGAAAATCCGACCGATTTTGCCAACAGACGATTTCAAGTTTCGCCTTGATTTAATAAATCTGAAAATCTTTATTTTAATAATAACCCACAAGACAAACGTTGAGAAAAAGGTGGCGAATTTTCTTGAACTCGCTCATACCGTTCTTTTGTAAATTTACCCGGAATTACTGACTATTTTATTACAAATCCAACACTAACAAGTTCGTATTTTGAAATTCAGCACGCTCCTAATGAAAAAGGTGATGTTTCAAGCCCTTATTTGATTTCAGGGCAAGGCTTTTTAATTGATAATTTTGCCTCTGGTGGTGGAGTTAGTGGAACTTCAATTCGCGACAGCAATGAAAAAATTTACGGACTCCAATTTGCTTCAGATAATACTGCCTCAGCGGCTTTTGTTCTGGCTTTACGTTCTTATGGCTATGACTATAAAGGTTATTATGGAAAATATAATTTACCTTCTTATGATATAATTTATGGGTCAAAAAATCAATTTAAGTCCTATTTTGATGCAATGTTACAACTTTATGGCGATAAATCTAACAAAAAATTAAAAACTAACTTATTTCCAGATGGCTTTAGCGAATCAACACGAAAAGACGTTTTTGCCTCAAAGTCTGATGTCGTTAATTTGCCAGAAGATATCCAAAAACGCACATATTCACGGGTTGTATCAAAAATTGAAGAGGGCAACTAAGCTTTTAAATTAAAAATTTTTTCAATATAATTAGGTATGATATTATTAATTTTTTTATAAAGTTGGACTTTCATGAAAATAGCAAGACATTCTGTCATTTTGAACAATTATATTAAGTTTTCAAACTCTTATTTTATTAGAAAAGGAGAAAAAGGACTGCAAATTCTTGCACTTTCAATAATTTCAGTGGTTTTTCTTATCATTTTTGCAATTGGGGCTGGCTTACTTTGAGACAAAAATATATGATGAGTAGGTCCTGCAGCATTTTGACCTTTGCCTTTTGTTTGAGTTTATTTTGTTTTAGGTCTTTTCCTTAGAAAAAAATTTGTTGATTATTTTGATAATAATTCCATTGCTAAATCTATAAAATTTTTAAAATTATTTTTAATAAGTCGCTTGAGTTTTGGACTTTTGCATAAATTAAAAGATGAAAATTTTGACAAATATTATAAAAAAGCCAATGAATTAGCAAAAATTAACCCTTTAATTGTTTTTTGCGGACCTTTTGCCGAAAGTATGACTTTTTTAAAATCAGACCAAATTAACGATGTAGATTTTTGCTCAACTTCTAATTTACGTTATGATTTAGGTGCTAAAAAAACAACAATTCTTGATAATAAACAAATCACTGACCCTTATGATATATCAATTAAAAGTGAAGGATTTAGTTTTATTTTTGTACCAAAAAAATATCAAACAACTGTTGAAAATTTAACAATAACCTCGCCAGTTTACCAAATTGCAAATAAAATTAACAAATTTGTATTACTTTCAAATATAAAGAATTTAAGTCAAAATTATGAAATTGAATTCAAAAATACTATAAATGATTTAAAGGAAATTTCCAAATTTAATTTACCTTTTACAAAAGTTAAGCTTTCTCAGTGCTATTTTGATGCAATTTTACAAAAAAGCCAATATATTTGTGTTTTAGATCAAGACAAAATACTGAATAATATTCAAAAAATTGATTTGAATTTACTTATTGAAAATTTCACTGAAAACATCGAGTTAACCTTGGAAAATCTGTTCTCAAACTATGGAAAACCTTTCAAAATTTCAGTTTTGGAACTAATAAAAGAATTTGAGAATGACACTAAAATTAAAAATTTACGTCTTGCATTTGATAATGATTTTTATAAATTTTTTAACGATATAATTTTACCTGATCCACATTATAAATCTGACTCACCGCTGCTCGAATTTAGCTCAAAAGACGAATTTAATGCTTTCAAAGAAAAGCTCGGAATAAGCAATTTATCATTAAATTACTTAAGTCCAAATTTAGTATTTTCATACAAAAACGATCATAGCATTGATATTAGACATATTTTTGCAATTTTTATTGCTAAGAAATTTAAGGAATTAGAAGAAAATGAAAAATAATTATAAAAAAATTTCCTTATATTATAAATCAACAGCTCCCTTTACATACATCATTTTTCGTTGATTTATTTTAGCAATAGTTGTCGGACTAATAGCAGCTGGAATTTTATTTTGGGATCTTTATGACCTTCCGGTTCCGCCATATATTTTTGTTTTTATACCCCTTTGTATTTTGGCAGTGCCTTTGTTTTTACAAACATTAATAAATTCTATTTATTTTTTTGTTAGTGCAAAAATTCTTGGCAAACTATTAGAAAAAAATTGGTTTTTGTGACTAAGTAGAAAATTAATGAGAAAATCTTGGGAAAATATGGCAGAAATTTTACACTACGTTGACTAAAAAATTTTTAATACGCGAGTTTGACAGTGTGATAGAAATATTCACTTTTATTGAATATAAATAAGCAAAAACACCGGTAAATCGGTGTTTTTTGATGCTAAAATCTTAATTTTTATTATTTTAAATTTAACCTTTTGCAAAAAAAAAAAAAAAATGTTTGGTCTAAAATAAAGTTATGTTATAATTAGCATCACTTAAGAATGATTAATAAATTTTGATATTGAATTAAGGGGGTTAATTGTGTTTTTTGTCATAATAAAATAAGATAGTGCGAATTATCCATTATATTTTTAGATATGATGGAATGCTTTAAATTTGACCGTTTAGAAATCTACAAATTTATGGCTTTTAGTTATTGTTCTTTCAAAACTTCATATGTTTTTTTAGGCTCAATTTAAATAAAAATGAGTTTTCTATTTGCATTGAGTTTAAATAGCAGTTGTATTTTTTATGATTTTTGCCAGTGTTTTAACTAAAAAATGTAGTTTAAATATTTCATATTTTGCTTTTTAAGTTAAAACGCCGAAAAACCGGATACTTTTTTAAGATTATCGCATCAAACTGGGAAACTCAGGAAAAATTGGTTTTTGTGACTAAGTACAAAATTAATGTCAAAACATTGGGTAAATAAGGCGGAAATTTTACGCTACGTTGACTAAAAAAATTTTCAATAAAAATACTTATTTATTATAAAAAAAGTTATATAATTATTTATGCAAATAATTATATACGAGGTCATTATATAAAAATGAAAGCATTAGTTTATCGTGGCGATCACAGTATCGCCCTCGAAGATGTTGACAAACCAGTTATACAAAAACCAACAGATGCAATTGTTAGAGTTACCAAAACAACTATTTGCGGTACAGATTTAGGAATTTTTAAAGGTAAAAATCCCGAAGTTGCCTCAGGTAGAATTTTAGGTCACGAAGGTATTGGTATTGTTGAAGAAATAGGTTCAAGTGTTTCTAATGTTAAAGTAGGTGACAAAGTTTTAATTGGCTGCATAACTCCATGTGGTAAGTGTGACAACTGCCGTGTACAGTTATATTCTCACTGCCGTGAAGCAGAAGGTGGTTGAAAATTCGGTTATATGATCAACGGAACCCAAGCCGAATATGTAAGAGTTCCTTTTGCCGATAATAGTTTATATAAATATCCTGATACAATTTCTGACGAAGTAGCTGTTATGTTATCAGACGCGCTTCCGACTGGACACGAAATTGGTGTTCAATATGGTCAAGTTTCACCTGGTAAAACAGTAGCAATTATTGGTGCTGGTCCAGTGGGAATGGGGGCGCTTTTAACTGCCCAGTTATATTCACCATCTAAATTAATCGTGATTGATCTTGACAAAAACCGTTTAGAAAAAGCTAAAGAATTAGGAGCAACTCACACACTAGTTCCTGATGATTCATTGTTAGAAAAATTACACGATATTGTTGGTGCTGATGGTGTTGACGTGGCAATTGAAGCTGTTGGACTTCCTCAGACATGAGACACTTGCCAAAAAATTGTTAAACCAGGTGGAAATATTTCTGTTGTTGGTGTTCACGGTAAAAAAGTCGACTTTAATCTCCAAAATCTCTGAATTAAAAACATCACCGTTACAACCGGACTAGTAAATACAAACACACTACCAATGCTAATTAACGCTGTTTCAACCGGAAAACTACCAGTTGATGGACTAATTACCCACCGCTTCAACCTTTCTGATATGATGAAAGCTTATGATACCTTCTTAAATGCATCTGACAATAAAGCAATGAAAATTTTCATTGACGCGACAAAATAAAGTTATTATTTTCGTTTATTATTTGTAAATTGTTTTGTAAGACTCGCTACCTTAAAATTGCGAGTCTTATTTTTTATTTTAAATTTTAAAAATAAAAAAATTTAGTTATAATTAACCTTGCTAAGAATGAATTAATAAATTTTTAGATATTAGAATTAAGGGGGCTTAATTATTTTTTTTCCTAAAAAATCAGATAAAGCAAATTTTGGACTGTGTTTTAAAGATAGTGTAATGGGTTAAAATTAACCGTTTGCAAAAAAAAAAAAAATGCTTGGTCTAAAAAAAATTTCTGTTATAATAGAGTCACTAAGAATGAATTAATAAATTTTGATATTGAATTAAGGGGGAATTAGCTATGTTTTTTGCATGATAAAATCAGAAAATGCGACTTTTCCGTCATATTTTTGAATATGATGCAATGCCTTAAATTTAACCGTTTAGAAATCTATAAATTTAAGGCTTTTAATTATGGCTCTTTCAAAACTTCACATATTTTTTTAGGCTCGCTGCAAATAAAAATGAGTTTTCTATTTGCATTGAGTTTAAATAGTAGTTGTATTTTTTCTTTCATTATGGTTAGATTTAAAATTCAGTGTTTTTGCTTTGATTGTTATTTTTCCTGGGTTTGCCAGTTTGATGGCAAAAATTAAGACAAAGGGTTGAATTTAACACTTCAAATCAACAAATCATGTTTAAAAATCGCGATGGTATTCGTAGTGAACCAAATATTTGAAATAGGTAATTAACTTTTGCCAAAAAAGTTAAAAAGCGTCCAAAACACCAGGACACTTTTTTAAGATTATCTCATCAAACTGGGAAGCTCGGAATAAAAAAAATTTCCCCTAAACTTAAGGTGAAATTTTACTTTGTGATTTGAAGTTTTTAGACTTCCTTTTTAGCAAGATCATCAACTGAGCCGATGAAGGCGAATTCTGATGGGGAAATATCTAAAAATTCACCATCAATAATTCGAATTACTGAGTTAATTGTTTTTTCAAGTGGAACATAAACTCCAGGTTCTTTAGTAAAGGCAGCGGCCATAAAGAAATTCTGGGTGAAAAAGTTTTCAAGTTGAAGCGCTTTACGGACAATTATTTTACTTTCAGCATCAAGTTCATCAAATCCAAGAATCAGAATAACATCTTCTAAGTCTTTGTATTTTTTCATAATTGACTTAGCGGCAATAATTGCATTAAAATGTCTTTCACCAATAACGTTTACCGAAACTGAGTTTGAGGTTGAAACTAAAGGATCGAAAGCTGGGAAAATATTTCTTGACATTTTATCACGTGAGAGCACAAATGAAGAATCAAGGTGAGTAAAGAGCGAAATAGCAGCTGGATCAGAAAGATCATCCATTGGCAAGAAAACAGTTTGGAATGAAGTAATTGAACCATTTTCATTTTTATAAAGGCGATCTTCAATAAAGGAAACATCAGAGTCCATTGTTGCATGGTAACCACCAATTGAGACATTTTTTTCAAGCGCACTTGAGACTTCGTTAGTAGCTTGAATAAAACGGTAAATGTTGTCAATAAATAAAAGCACATCTTCTTTTTCGTAGTCTCGAGCATATTCAGCGGCTGTAACTCCCATTGGCACAATCATTGAACGTGCGCCAGGAGTTTCGTTCATTTGAGCAACAAACATTGTTGATTTTGACATTAAATTTGACTCTTGAAGTTCTAAAAATAGCTCAAGACCTTCACGGGAACGCTCACCTGAACCGACAAAAATTGACGAAACTTTTTGTCTTTGTTTTGAGACGTTAAAAATTATTTCCTTCATCAAAACAGTTTTACCAACTCCGGCACCACCAAAAATTCCGATTTTATAACCTTCAAAAATAGGTACAAAAAAATCAAGCGCTTTAATTCCGGTTTCGAGTAATTTGTGACGAACATTAAAATTCTCTTTGGTAACATTAACTGTTGAATTAATCGGAATTGTTTTTGGTTTGTATTGGGCATTATTTTGTGACTGGGCTAAAATGTTAAAGACTTGATTTTTAGCAGTAGGACCAACTGGAACCTGTAAAAAAGTGAGTGTATTGACAACTTGGTGACCAACGGCAATTGGCTGAGATTTAGCAATAACAATTGCCCGAACTGTATTTGCATCTAAAATTTTTTTAATAACCAAAACTGTTGTGTTTTGGTGCATTGTTAGAGCTTGTTCAAGTTGAATTTTATCAAGATCAGTCTGAAATTTAATTTCAGCAACATTAGTTCAAATTTGGGAAACAAAGCCAATCATTTTTATCTACCTCCGATATTTTGGGCTTTTTGCATTATTGAATCAAGTAATAACTGCTCCATTTTTGGAAATGCAAGCGGAACTTCGAGCTGAGTATTTGTTGTTTTTTCCAAAAATTGGTTAACTACTGTTGCAAAATATGAACCAGCGAGCTGATCGTCAATAAATTCATTATTTGTGTATTTAGCAAAAATTTGTTTGGCAAATGGATCAGTTTCAATTAAGGCCTGAACAAAATTCACGACTTTAGTTGGATCAGCTACATCTTTTAAAAGACCTCAAGAAATTATTTTTATTCCCATTAAAACACTTGTTGGTGAATAATAAGAATAACCTTTTTGAACTAAAAACTGCTCAACTTGTGATCCTTTAAAAAGTAAATCTGAAGTTTCTTTATTAAGGTCATAGTCTAATTTTGCCAATTTAATTTGCTTTTGGTAGTTATAGTATAATGATGAAATTTCTTTGGAAATTGCACGAATATTTTTTGCTTGAACTGATGAACCTGTCCGCGAAACACTAAGTCCAATATTTACTGCAGGAATTTTACCTTCGGCAAAAAGCGCTGAAGAAGTAATAATTTGACCGTCAGTAATTGAAATTACATTTGAAGAAACAAGTGCGGTAATATCATTATCCACTGTTTGAAGAATTGGCAAGGCTGTAATTGATTTTCGCCCAATAAAACGACCTGAACGCTCTAAAAGTTTTGAGTGGGCAAAGAAAATATCAGCCGGAAAAGCTTCTTTTCCAATTGGCTGATTAGTTAAAAGTGCAACCTCACGTCAAACACTTGCATGTTTAGAAAGATCATCAAAAACAATAACAACATCGTAATTATAACTAAGATTTTCAGCATGTGCCATTGCAAAATAAGGAGCTAAATATTGGTCAAACGGACTTGTTGAAGCTGCATGAAGAACGATTGTGTTATTCATTGCCCCATTTTTTAAGAGATCATGGTATAAAGAGACTAAATTTTGCCGTTTTTGACCAATTGAGACATAAATACATTTTGTTGTTGGCGAATTTTTCTGGTTAATAATTGTATTAATTCCAATATGTGTTTTTCCAGTTTGACGATCACCGACAATAAGTTCACGCTGACCAAATCCAATTGGGTTAAAAAGGTCGATTGACAAAATTCCGGTATAAACTTGACGATCAAGCAATTGACGTTGTAAAACACCGGCGGCAGTTGCAAAAGCTGAGTGGCGATAAGTTAAAAAAGTTTGTGGTCTGACTGATTTTGGTTCAATTATATTACCAGAAAGATCGATAATTTTCCCAAAAAATTCCATTGAAGTGGCCACGCGGTCAAAATCAGGTAATTCAACTAGTTCGTCATTAATTTCAACTTTACCTTTTTGGTTGTTAAAAAGTAAATAAGCTTGCATATATGAGGCTTGAATTACTACTGCTTTAATTTCGGGTTTATTTTTAATTTGAAAAAATTGCTGCTCTTTTCAGTTGTATTGTCCTTTAACTAAAATAACATAGTCTAAAACTGAAGCGACACGTAATGACATTATTTTTCTCCTTGTTCTTGATTTTCAGAATTATTTTCAACTTTTTTTAATTGATTTTTTTTATAAACTAACAATCTTGAAATTACAGCAATTGAGACTAAAATTATTGAAAGTGTCCCGACTATTAAATAAGCAAGATTATTTGCTAACCACTGACTTTGCTGTTCGCTGTTGAATTGTTCAATAAGTGCTGAAAAATTCTGAATTGGATCAGAGTTTTGTTGAGAGTTATTTATTGAAGAAGATCCTTGATTTGCCTGAGGTTTTTCGTCAAAATAAGCAACATGACCTAATATTTGGTTTAAAAGATTGATTTGGCGTCCAAGTTTAGTCATTGCCACAAATTGATTAACTAAATTAGAACTTATTTTGTTAGACTCATTATGAAAAAGGGCAACTTTTTCATGTGCTTGAGCAAAATAACGGTTAATATCTTCGCGAGTTAAATTCAATTTTTTGAGATTTTCGTCAAATTGTTTTTCTTTTTGCTCTGCAGCTGCTTTGTCAACTGCATTTGGTTTTGCCAAATATTGGAAAAATTTATCTTGAAGAACAATTAGGTTTAAAAAATAAATTAAATAATAATGAGATCAAGCTTTATTATTGTCAATTTCTGATTTTTTTAAGTAAGATAAAAACTGAAATTGTGAAGCGGAAAACACAGTTGCATTAGAAGAATTTATATAATCTTGGGCCAATTTTTTCTGAGCATCAAGAAAATCTTGGTTATAAAAAACTTTAGTTAATAAATAAAAGAAATTATAAATTGTTGTTTGTGAACCAGGAGAATAATAACGAATTTGGTCAAAACTAAACTGGTCTTGAATATTCAATGTTGAGAAAAACTGGTCAATTACAGCAGTTACACCTAAATTTGAATTGTATAAATTTGTTGTTATTGCTTGTATTTGTGCCGGAGTCGCCCCTTCAGGAAAATCAGTATAATGGGGAGTATCATAGACTTTTTCAGCTTTTGACTTGTCAGCTGGATCACGAACTTGATTAACAAAGTCAACAATTTTTACTTTTGCATTAATTTTATTTCCAGCCGGATCAAGTGAGACTGATTCAATAAAATATTTAAAACGTGAATTTAACGGATTTAAGAAGAAAAAAATGTTATTTTTTTCTTCTTGTGATGCTGAATTATAGAGTTGAACTACTTGTTGAGGCGTCATAGCTGCATATTGAGGTGCAATAATTGGCGGCAAATCGGGGGCAATTCGCACTTCAAATTCAGGTTTTTCGGCCACATCAGGTGGATTTTGGTTAGTAATTTTTTTAATTGCAAAATTAATTTGTTCCTGGGCTGATTGAGATGAACTTGGATTTGGCAGTTGATTTAAAGTAAAATCAAGTAAAAGTGACTGTTTTTCAAAGTAGTTTTTAATTCAGTCATTTCAAGAAGTTATTCCTTCTTTGCCAATTGGCTTGCTAGCTAACAAAAGGTTTTCTTCAGTATCAGACCTTTCGGAAAATTTATCAAGGTTAAAATTCTTTTTATAAACAGGAAATTCTTCTTCTTTAAAAAGATATTGTTTATATTGGGATGTAAGCCCTTGAAAATAAGTCTTAATTCGGTTTTCAAAATCTTTGCCCTTAAGCGTGTTTGGGACTTCTGTTACTTTTGAGGTTTTAACATTATTTATTTTTTCATAATTATCGTCATTGTTAGTTCCTCATTCAAGACCTTGGTAGTTTTCTTTGTCAAAACTAACATCACCACGTTTTAGTTTTAGATTATTGGCAAAAGCAAAAGGGCTAATAATATTAAGGCCAAATTCACTTGGATTCTTTTTTAGACCTTCACGGTTTCGCTTAAAATAATCACGAAGTTGAATTCAGAAAAAACTTTGCTGTAGTTTTTCTTCAAGATTATCACGAGTTTTTGAAGCAATATCAGCGAGTTTAATTTTAATATCTTCGTCAACTTTATTAATAAATTGGTCAATTAATGATTCTTTTTGGGCTTCTCAGTATGCTTTATTTTGCCTTAAATCTTCTTCAGTAATTGGCTCAGCCTTTTTTTCACTTGTGCCAGCTGAGGCTTGGCCTTGTCCGCCAGGATTTTGGCCAGAGTTTGCTGGTGGATTTGCAGGAGATGGGGTAGTTTGTTGAAATTCAACAACAGCAGGACTAAAAGTTGAAGCTGATGAAAGGAAAAATAAAGATGAAATTGAAAAGACTGATAAAATAGGCGCAAAAACTAGTTTATTTTTTAATTTTTTAGACATGATTCACCTCGGTTTGAACTAAAAAAAACAGTTGCATCAAACGGTTTTGTTCATTTTCTTGTTTAGCAAGCATATAATTATTATACAATTCCAAATTTGAGCCTAGTTCTAAATTTGCTTGCATTTGCAATTTGTGCAAAAGTGTGTTTTTGCTTTTTTGATTTGATTTTTTCTGAATATAATATTCTTTTTTATCAGTTTTATAAAAAATCAAATCATCATAAAGTCGAATAGAAGCGCTGTTTTCTAAGGAAAAAAGCAATGATTTGTGGGCAAAAAAATAAAAAACCCCGGAAGAAATTTCGATTTTTATGAGCGAAAAATCAAGATTTGAAACAATAAATGGTTCAAGTGGTGCAAAATATTTTTCCTGTTCAATGTTAATATATATTTTGCAATCTTTAAAATTTATAGTTTTATTTTCAGGGGTCAAAATTCGGAAATTTCAAAGTTGTGATTCCATTTAAAAAATTCCTTTCGGCTTGCTCTTAATCAAGTTTAGTTCCTCAATTTCTAGCTCACGTTCAATTTTTAAAATTGTTGTCTTAAGACGTAAAATTTTTTCCTCGATTTCTTTTAAAAGGGTATTTTCGTGAATAAGTTTATTTTTATAGACGATAAATTGTGATTCAAGCAGTAAAACTTGCACTGATGTAGCAAAATATGTCTGAATTTGGGTTTGGTAAAATTCTTCAAAATTAGGGAAAAAACGAACTTTATCAAGGTTAGCTTTGAATTTGTCAATTGTTTCTTGAGTTGTTTCCATTTTAAATTCAAATTGGTTTAAAGGGAAAATTGTTGCAATAAAATTAGGGATTTTATTTGAATAAACGGCCATTTTTACTGATGAAAACTGACGAGTTTTGAGTCCATATTCAATAACTTGACCAATTTTTACTGAATTTTCAAAGGAATTGTCTAGATTTTCAAAACTAGTTATGATTTTCATATTGTTTTTCTTTGCAAAATTAATTGCCCGAACACCAAGAGGAACAATAAAATCTTTTTCAGTATAATTTTCTAAAATTTTAGCTTCAATTTGATCAAAAAAGTTTTGCGTATATTTTTCATTTGATGAAGGATAAATTCAAAGATTAATATTCTGACAGGCAAAAGCTTTTTTTGTCAGTAGTGACAGTTTTGCGCTAAAAGATCTTTGCGGACTAAATTGAGCAAGTAAAAACTGGCCAATCAAGAAAAATTCATAAACATTTCTTATTGTTCTTAAAAGAAGATTAATTTGGATTAGAGAAATATTTCGATTTAGTGACACTAAATCATAAATTTTGATGAAATTGTCTCTTTTTTCCTTTTTTTCATTTATGTTCATAATTTAGACTCCCAAATTAAAGTATTTATCCTTTTTTATTTGGTTCCTTTTGATCTTCTAAACTTGATGCCAAAGAAACTTCGCTGAAAATAACTTTAAGTGTTTTTGTTTGCGGATCTAGAAAAACAATGCATCCTTCGACAACTTCAACAAAACGGCTTTTGTTAGCAATAAAATCTCAAGCAAGTGTGTTTAGATTCCCAAGAAGTGCTGAAAATCTTGAATCAGAACTGTCTGAATAAAAATTACTTGCTCTAACATTTGAAGATTCAACCTGAGCAATTATCGGAACAAGCCCTTTTGAGCCAAAACGACTTGAGCGCTGTCAAGAAATAACAAAATTTTTAAATACTAACTCTGTGGTTGACTTGTAAGAGTCAACAACTTTTTTTTGGTATTTTTCCTTCATTGAGGATTTTGCTTTTTGCGAAGATACAAGCAAAGTTAAATTCATTAGTGCATCAAAACTAATAAAATTGGGATGATTAATTAAATCATAATAGTCGCGAAATTCTGTTTTTGTATCAATTTGGGTTGGATTTGCTTGCTTTTTCTTTCCTAAAATTTTCATGATTTGTTCCTTATTTTTTAACTTTTAGATTTGGAGTCTTAGATCTAAGATGATTCTATTTTTTCATTTTCAACTTTTTGATTTTGATCTTGAGATGATTTGTTTTTTGTTGTTAGAATTAAAGTATTTTTACCAATTGCAATAAATAAATTTGTCAAAACAAAAATTGCTAGTAAAAGAGTTAAAATCCCAAGAAAATAGAAACTATAGTCAATATAAAAAACTGACACTAAATCTTTTTGGTAGTCTTCTGGCTTAACTTGTGAAACGACTGATGTATAAATATCAATATTCAATAAATAAATGAAATTAAAAATTGTGTATAAAACAATAAAAAAACTTACCATTAATTTCATCCAAAGTGGAAATTCGGGTTTAATTCTAACAAGAGCAAAATAAATGGTAAGGAAAAATACTAGCTGAGTTGAGTTTATCCAAATTGTCTCATGAACTGAATAACTTAAATATGAAACAACAAAACTTACAATAAAAGATAGCAGAATAAAAATGAATGGAAGAGTATTTAATTGATAATCTTTAATTTTATTTTTTAGTCGAGTAAGATTTAAAACAAAATAAAGAATTAATAAAACAACATGAATCGAAATACCAATTATTGTCGGCAAATAATTGGGCACGATATTATTTCCAAAAGGAAGAAACTGAACAAAATTACTTATCGAATAAACAGTTATATAAACACTATATATAAAAATTCCAATAGCTATAAAAATTAAGACCGAAAGTGCTGGAGTATATTTTTTAAGTCGAATAAAACTTTGACGGTAAAAATAAATTTGCGGACTATAATATAATAAAGCTAATACTAAAACTCCCATTAAAATTGCAATTAAAATTAACGAATTAGTTAGTTTTGCAACTTCTGTGATAAAAGTATAAATTCAATTTGCAACTGGATTGTCATAAGTAACGGTCGAAACTGATGAGTTTTCAGGGGTAGAAAACACCATTGAAGCAAAAATTCCAAATAAAGTACCTGATGTAACAATGGCAGACGCTAAACTTATATGCTTAAAAGTGAAAAGCTTTTTATAGTCATAGTTAATTTTGTCATCTGTTCGCCCTAGCCAAAGTCAAAGGGAATAATCAAGTAAAATATAAATAAAAATTTGGGCAGAAATGCCAAGAATATGACTCCATTCTGTCGTTAGTCAAGCAAAATAAACAACTAAATTGACTAGTGAAAGGAACAAATATACTGATAAAATTATGTATTTATGCGTTTTATTTTTAAGGCCTAAAAATTTTAAACCTTTAAATAAAAAGATAATACTAAAAAATAACAAAAAAACCGATCTTGCAACTCTTGGAGCAATAAATTCCCGAATTTCATCATCAATAGGATTAAAAATTAGCGAAATACTTGAAACCCTTGAAATCGGGGCGTTTTGGTCAATATCTACTATGTTCAGGAATGATCGACGGGCGTCAAAGAAAATTGCTGTGCTTAAACCGAGCAAAAATAGAATAAAAAGGACACGAAGAAAAATACGCGCTAAATTCTTCTTGTCTTTTTTAGCTAGCTTTGCATTTAAGCTATAAGCCTCAGCACTAACCGCATTCATTTTGACCTCCTTTTTCGTGTTGAAATGCTAACATTATAACCTTTTTTTTTTTTTTTTGTTGACAAAAATGTAAAAAAAATTGCCTAAAAAAATATCTAATTTAAAATAATTTTTGTTTTTAGTGTTTTATTTTATAATTTTAGAAATGGTTAAAAAATTAATATTTAGTGATATTGACGGAACTCTTTATTGCGGTGATTTTTCCGTTGATAAGGAAACAATTGATTTTCTAAAAAATAATAAGGATAACTTTACCTTAATTTTAAATACAGGTAATCCTTTGGGCTCAAGAATTTTACAAACAGCAAAACTCTTAGAAATTCGTTATGTTTTGACATCTAATGGTGCTTTATTTAGTGATTTAAAAGAAGACAAACATACTTTAATTCACGGGCCAATTTCACAAAAATCACAAGAGTTTGTTTTTAAAATTGCCAGAGATTTAGATATGCAACTAAATTTTTGAACAAGTCAAAAATATTTTAGCTTTAATTTTAAAGAGCAAAATTATTCCTATTTTAACTACCCGCTTTTAGATCCTGAAAATGAGGTATTTTTTACTGATAGCCCACAAAAAGATGTAATAAAATTAGAACTAATTGGCCCAAGCCAAGCTTTAGAAAAGGCTTATAAATTATTAGAAGAAGATGGCGATCTTGAAGGGGTTTTAATTAATAACATAAGTATTGAAATTGGTAAAAAGGGAACAAATAAAGGAAGTGCTGTTGAATTTGTCGCAAAAAGTTTTGGAATTGATGTCCAAAAAACAATGACAATTGGTGATAGTCCTAATGATATTTCAATGCTTGAAAAAACTAATTTTTCTTATGCAATGGCAAATGGCTATGAAATTGTTAAAAAAACAGCAAAACTCAACACAAGCGCTTGCGATCAACAAGGGCTAGTTTATGCAATTAAAGACTTTTTATATCGAACAAAATTTGACTAAAAAAGTGTTTTAGTCAAATTTTGTTTAGTTTTTCTAATATTAAAATAATTAAAAAGTTTAAATTCAATTAATTTTAAATGGTTTTTTCTGTTGTTTGATTTGATAAAAATAAGCAACAAGTTGGATTGTCGAAATCAAGAAACCAATAATTTGAAAAATGAATGACGGAAGGTAAACGTCATTTTTTTCAATAACAAATTGCAAGAAAAAGTAGATCAGTCAAGCAAAGTTTAAGAGAAATAAATTTAGCAAAAAAGTAAGTGGGATAAATTTAGTTGTTTTGTTTTTAATACCTAACAAAGTTTGTGGTAAAAAGGCAATATTTACGCAAAATCCGGCAAAAATTCCGAGATATTTAGCATAAAAAACAAGATTTCCTAAAGAAATGTTGGCCCAAAAGAAAATTCCAAGTAGTACAATCAGTAGAAAAACTGTTAATGCAAAAGACAAAAAACTAAAATTTATTAGTTGTCTTCTTGTTGTTTTTGCTTTAAAAATATAAATTTGAGCTAAAAAGATAAAAGTAGAAAGTCCGCTAAATACTTGCGGAATAAAAACTTGTAAATCACGAATTGCAAAGCCTAAAAGTGCAAATCCAAAAATTCCCAAATAGTAAATTCATCAGCTTAATAATGAAACTTTTGGTGGTTTTTTTGCTAAAAAAGTATTTATTACTAAAGGTAAACCGATTATCGAAGTTAAAGAAGCTGCAATTCAACCAATTATTGTTATATATGTCATATCTCCTGCCTAAAAAATGAACATTATACTACAATAATAAAAAAATAATAATTGTTACACCAAAAAATATTAAAGTAGAGATTGAATCTGTTACAGTTGCTAAAATTGGCGCTGACATAACAGCAGGATCTCTTTTTGTTGCTTTTGCAATCATTGGAATTATTGCGCCAAGAATTTTAGAAAAAATAATTACAGTTAAAAGTGAAAATGATGAGGCAAAAGAAATAATTAAAACATAATCGCGAATCGTTAAATTTGAAATTGAATTTTCGGGAATTTGCGAGTTTTTAATCTCACCTGAGAGAGTAAAATAAATTACTAACCGTATAAAGTTAAGAACCATCAAAACTGTGCCAACAATAGCTCCAACGCCAATTTCTTTTAAAAGAACCTTAGAAAAAAAGTTAGAACGATTAATTTCCTTTAATGAAATCGAGCGGACAATTGTTGTTGCTGATTGGGAACCAGCATTTCCGGCCGATCCAGAAATTACCGGGATCATTGAAACAATTGTGGTAATAAAAGATGAAAGGCCAATTGATTTAATTGAATCATTTTCGCTAATTGCATCAGTGAATTTTTGAATAATAAATTGCGACAAGGTTGAACCAAACATTAAAATTATTAGTCAAAAAACACGGGATTTAACAATCTGGATTATTGTGGTTTTAAGATAAGAATCCTCAACTTCTTGCGGTAAAATTCCGGCTAATTTATAAATATCACTTGTTGCTTCTTCTTTAACAATGTCAATAATATCATCACTTGTAACCATCCCAATTAATCTTTGGGCGGTATTTACAACTGGTAAAACGGAAAAATCATTTTTAGCGAAAACTTCAGCGGCATGCTCTTTTTTGTCAGTTGTTACTAAAAAAGGAACTTGAAAAACTATTTTTTCAATATTTAAATTAGGATCAGAAAAAACTATATCTTCAAGTGTCGCAGCGCCAATCATTTTTTTTTGCGAATCAACAACATAATAATAATGCACAAGTTCAGAAATATCTTTATATTTACGGATTTTTTCAATCGCTTGGGCACAAGTTAATTCATTTGAAAGATAAACAATATCAACGGACATAAAAGAGCCGATTTGATTTGAATTATATTGTAAAAGTTGGTTAACCCTTTTTCTTGTATCTGGATCAATATTACGCAAAATTCGTTTAGCAACATTATCAGGAACTTCATCTAAAAGCTCAACAATTTCATCAGCATAAAGTTCATCAAGAAGTTGATTCATCATCTCATTTGGCAAACTGATGACTAATTCTGATTGAATTTCAGGTGAAAAAAAGGTAAAAATTTCGCCGGCTGTAACGGTGTCTAGCATTCTAAAAAATAAAAGACGCTGAAACTGACTAAATTTAGATACTTCTTCAGCTACTTCTGAAAGTGGTTTTTGGTTTGTGTATTCACGGACTTGATTAATTTTTTTATTGTTTACTAAATCAATTAACAAAGAACTTTTTGGTTCAAAATTTTGCATTAAAAGTTATTTTTTAGCAGTATTTGTTTGACTTGAATTTAGTTCTTTTGTTAAAACTTCAGTAAAAGTTTCAAGATTTGTAACCTTAAAAAAATTTGCATCACGAACAATCACAACCTCACCACTTTGTTCTGAAACAACAACTGTTATTGAATCAGAAACCTCAGAAATACCTAAAGCAGCCCGGTGGCGGGCGCCATATCGGTCTTCAAGTGTTGATTCAGAAACCGAAAAATATGTAGAGGCATACAAAATTCGGTCATCAACAATAATAACTGCCCCATCATGCAATGGCGAACTTTTTTGAAAAATAGCGATTAAAAGCGAGGAATTTATTAAGGAATCAATTTTTACCCCGTCAGTACGGAGACTATCAAGAAGAATATTACGTTGCAAAGTGATAATTGCACCGACTTTATTTTTGGATAAATATTTAACTGCAAAATAAAGTTCATAAACTATTTTTCTTTGCGTAGATATGCCTAAATCAACAAAACTACGATTAACCTTGTTTTTATGCAGTGTTTTTATATGATTGTAAATAAAAAAAACTGCAAAAAAAAGACCTAAAACTAGGGTTAACGCTGAAATTATCAAAACAACAATATCTAAATCCATAATAGCCCCTTTTTACTTTATTTAAAATATTATATATTATTTTTTTATTTTCGACAAACAATTATTTTTAATTATTTTTTTACAGTTTTTTTACTTTTTAAAAAAATACAACTACTATTTAAACTCAACGCAAATAGAAAACTCATTTTTATTTAAATTGAGCCTAAAAAAATATATGAAGTTTTGAAAGAACAATAACTAAAAGCCCTAAATTTATAGATTTCTAAACGGTTAAATTTAAGGCATTCCATCATATCTAAAAATATAACGGAAAATTCGCACTGCCTGATTTTTTTATGACAAAAACATCCTTGATTACCCCTTAATTCAATATCAAAATTTATTAATTTATTCTTAGTGAAGTTTATTATAACATAATTTTATTTTAGACCAAACATTTTTTTTTTTTTTTTTACAAAGGGTTAAATTTAAAATAATAAAGATTAGGACTTTAGTTCAAAAAACACGGATTTAGCGGTTTTTCCGCATTTATATTCACTAAAAAGTGAATTTTTGCCATCAAACTGTCAAACTCAGGAGAAACAATTATTTTTAATTATTTTTTTCAGACTTTACTTTTTAAAAAATATAAACTCCTTTTTCCTAAAAATTTTTAAGAAAAAGGAGTTTATATAAAATGTTAAATAAAATAAAAATTTTAAATAATACCAGCGCCGTATAAAATAAACATAATCACAACAACAAGAATTACAGCAATCAAGGCAAAAACGATAAATCATAAAACATAAGAAGGAAGACCTCAAATTGTTGATTTTTCGGTTGCAACGATAATAATTTCTTCATCTTCATCCACGCTTGAAGTTGAAGCGGCAATTACTCGGGTAGCCTCATCAACACTTAAATCACCAAGGCCAACTGAAAGTCCGCCAGATGATTGGACATTATAACCACCAAAGCCACGTTTTGTGTTAAATAATTCATCATCAACGATTGAACTGTGATCACTACGGTTAAGATCTAGGAAAGCTTGATAGACAATTCCCTGGAATAATGGGATAATTGCTGGAAATTTATTTAGTTCAAAAGTCCCAATTTGTGGATAATAAGGGTGAATTTTGACTCAAGAATAATCAAGAACTAGCTCAACTATTTGCGGAATCTCAACTATTTGAGGTTGAGGAATTTCCACTATTTCAATTTTAGGAATATCAACTATTTCAACAATTTTTTCATGAACAATTGGGCGTCCATGTTTTAAAACTGAAAGTGGGTCAACGTGATTGAAACTATCAGGGTGATTTCAGAAATTAATTACTTTTAATAAATAGTCAATTGAAATTCCTTTTTTGGCAAAAAGGTATTTACATGCTGGACAATTTTTGGCCTCAAGTAAAAAAGCACGATACTTTTGACAAAAACGGCAAGAATAAACATGTAGACAAGAGGAACAATTTTGATTAAAAAGTGAATCTGACTCAAATAAATTATATCTTAAAAGTGCTCGTGATTCATAATAAGGATAAAATGAAAGTTCAGCAATTTTTTGTTCAATGTCGATATTTTTGCTTTTAAGAATTAGCTGGCATGCTTGACATTTTCGGGCTTCACGATAATAAGCAGCTAATTTACGGCACTTTGGACAGAAGAAATTATGATTGCAAGCCGGACAAGGTGAATTATAAGTTTGCTGTCAAATTAATGAGGTTAATTTTTGGAGATCATTTGTTCGAAGTTCTTTTAATTTTTTCTCAAGGTCAAGGTTTTGTGCTCTAAATTTAGCAAGGCAGGCTGGACAATTTTTAGCCTCAAGTAAATAAGTTGCATATTTTTGACATCACTGACAAGATGCATTATGAAAACAAGCTTTACATTTGATATTATTTGCTAAATTATTATAATATGAATTGCTTCGGAGTAAATTTATCTTAGCAT
This sequence comes from Mesomycoplasma ovipneumoniae, assembly GCF_038095975.1. NCBI lineage: Bacteria > Bacillati > Mycoplasmatota > Mycoplasmoidales > Metamycoplasmataceae > Mesomycoplasma > Mesomycoplasma ovipneumoniae. Next base: position 736,041 of record NZ_CP146003.1, read on the forward strand.
CAAGGTCAAAATTTTGCTCCTTAAATTTAGCAAGACAGGCTGGACAATTTTTGGCCTCAAGTAAATAGGTACGATATTTTTGACACCAAGGGCAAGTTGCATTATGGTTGCAAGCTTTGCAATTTACAGTTAATTTTAATGAAGCTAAATGACTAAAATATGAATTATCACGAAGTAAATTTAGTTTAGCGTCAATGTCAAAATTTTGTTGCTTAAATTTATCAAGGCAAGCTGGACAATTTTTGGCCTCAAGTAAATAGGTACGATATTTTTGACACCAAGGGCAAGTTGCATTATGGTTGCAAGCAACGCAATTACTAAAATAAGGGTTTTTTAATAAATAAGAGGGATAGCTCGGATGTGAAAGTTCACGAATTTTTTGGCTAATACTAATATTTTTAGCTTCAAAAAGCGCTTTACATTTAGGGCAATTTTGATCCTCATTTAAATAAGTGCGATATCTTTGACACCAAGAACAAAGGGCATTATGAACACAAGTTTTGCAAATTTTCGGCTCTTTTTTGGAATAGCTAAGACTTTTTTGGGCAGGAAGTCTTAGTTCGGAAATTTTTCCAAGATAGTCAAAATTTTTTTGCTTAAATCTATCAAGGCAAGCTGGACAATTTTTGGCTTCAATCAAATAAGTACGATATCTTTGACACCAAGAGCAACTTTTATTATGTCCACAAGTCTGACAAGAATGAGATGAGTCTGAATTTTCAGGAGAAAAATCGCAATATTCTGAATGAATTTGGTGATTTTCTTCTTGAGCAAAATTATTAGCTGTTTTTAACGAATAAATTTGATTTTCGGACTGATCATGATCAGAGTGATTATCTTTTTCCAAAAGTTCATCTTCAAATTCATGGTCACTGACTTTTTCAACTAATGCTTGACTTACTGAGTCAACTTTTTCAAGTAATTCATTGTCAAATTGATCAGAAATATCTTGATTAAAAACTAAATTTGGTGAAATTTTAGCTAAATTTTGCTCATTTTCATCTGATGAATTAAGGTAATCTTCTTGGTCTTGATCTTGGTCAAATTCTTCTAAAGTTTTAGAATCTTGTAAATCTAGATTAGATTCATGAGTCTTTTGTGCTGAAAGTTCTGAGTTTTCTAAATTAACTAAAGAAGAATTTTTGTCATCTTCTTGGTCTAAATCATCTGCTGATTCAATAATTTCAAGCTCAACTAAATGACAAGGACATTCACTATTAAGCTCTTCAAGATGATTTTCATCATCACAAACTGGACACTCAATTGGGTGATCGGTGTTATTTTGTTTTAATGCATAGAGAATTTCTTCGATAGTTTTCTCATTTTCAGTAATTAAAATTTCGGTTTTTGGTTTTTCTTTGTTTAATTTAGATTTTAAACTTTGTAAATCAAAATCTTGTGATTGGTGCAAAGTTAAATTTTTAGGTTGACTAGTTTTTTGATTTGGCTGAGTTGATTCATTTAGATTGAAATTCGGGTCATCAGCCAAAATTTTAGCTATAAATTGTTCTTTTTTTTCTTGACTAAGTGACCTAAAATTAATCGCTAAAGGAAAGGAAATTACAGATCCAAATTTCTTATTACGCAAAACTCAAAGCCGAACTGGTGTTTTAAGACTTTCAATTTTTAGAAAAACATCAACTAGAGAGTTAAAAAGACCAACGGTTTCCTTTGCGAATTTTAGCCTATAATAACAGTCTTTTTCATTGTGAAACTCGTCACAAATCTCTGTGAGATAAAATCTTAACGTTTTGGTTTTGTTCATTTTTCTAGCGACTTCTTTTTGATCTTTATATTTAAAGTAATGTAAATTATAGAATAAAATTTGTAATTATACTAATAAAAAATAAATTTTGCTTTTGAACAAACGCAAAATCTATTTCAATTTTAACATAAAACGAATAAATTTTAATGTTATTTTCACAAATTTTTCTGTTTTTACATTTTAGTTTTGATTTTTTGCCTTTTTGAAAATTATACTATAATTTTAAAGCATATTTTAATTTTTTATATATTATTTTTTGCATTTTTTTTCATTTAACAAAAAAAATTGCAAAAATAAAAATTAAAAGGCTTATAAGACAAAAAAGCTATAAATTCATAGCACAAAATTTATTTTTAGTTTTTTTAGATATGTTAATTTACTAGTTTATCACGAGTTTCGCAGTTCGATGAGAAAATCTTAAAAAAAGTGTGTGTGATTTTCGGACTTTTTTAACTTTTTTGTCAAAGTTAATAACCTATTTTAAATATTCGGGTTACTAGGAACACCATCGCGATTTTTAAACATGATTTGCTGATTTGAAGTATAAATTCAACGCTTTGTCTTAATTTTTGCCATCAAACTAGGAAAATCAGGAAAAATAACTATCAAAGCAAAACACTAAATTTTAAATCTAAGACTCATAAAAAGAAAAATCTACTCTTTAATCAAATAAAACAAACTAAAAAAGCTAAAATTTTAGCTTAAAAAGCAAAATTATGAAATATTTAAACTGCTTTTTTAGTTTAAAACACTGACATAAATAATAAAAATACAACTACTATTTAAACTCAATGTAAATAGAAAACTCGTTTTTATTTGCATTGAGCCTAAAAAAATATATGAAGTTTTGAAAGAACAATAACTAAAAGCCATAAATTTGTAGATTTCTAAACGGTCAAATTTATGGCATTCCATCATATTTAAAAATATAATGGATAATTCGCATTTTCTGATTTTTTTATGGCAAAAACATTCTTAATTCCCCCTTAACTCAATATCAAAATTTATTAATTATTCTTAGTGAGTCATATTATAACAGAAATTTTTTTTAGAGCAAGCATTTTTTTTTTTTTTGCGGGAATATTAAATAAAACCGTTATAAGACAAAAAAGCTATAAATTCATAACACAAAATTTATTTCTAGTTTTTTTAGATATATTAATTTATTAGTTTATAATTTTAAGCGTAACATTAATTTTTTTTAAAGGAAAATAATAAAGAATGATACCAACCTATAAAACTAAAAAATTTATTGATGAAATTAAATTTTTTAATAAAAAAGTTCTTTTACGTGTTGATTTTAATGTTCCAATTCTTGAAGGGAAAATTACTTCAACAAAAAGAATTACCGCGAGTTTAAAAACCATTGAGAAAATTGTTACTGATGGTGGTAAACTTATAATTTTATCACACCTTGGTAGGGTTAAAACCCCTGAAGATTTGAAAAAAAAGTCGCTACGAATTGTTGCCGAAGAATTAGCTAAAATTTCACAAAAAGAAGTCAAATTTGTTGGGCAAAACCATGGCAAAGAAGTTGAAGAAGCAATTAATCAACTTGAAAACGGACAAATTTTAGTGCTTGAAAACACAAGATTCCAAGATCTTGAAAACAAAGCTGAATCAAAAAATAATCCAGAACTTGGAAAATATTGAGCTTCATTAGGTGATGTTTTTATAAATGACGCCTTTGGGACACTTCACCGTGCTCATGCATCCAATGTCGGAATTGCAACTCACATCAAAGAGTCAGCAATCGGTTATCTTGTAAAAGAAGAACTTGATGCACTGTCAAAAATTGTTTTTGAACCACAAAAGCCTTTTTATGCAATTGTTGGTGGGGCAAAAATTTCTGACAAAATTGGGATAATTTCCACTCTACTTGAAAAAGCTGACAAAGTTTTAATTGGTGGAGGAATGGGTTATACATTCAAAAAAGCCCTTGGATACAAAATTGGAAAGTCAATTGTTGAAGAAGACAAAATTGAATTAGCCCTAAGTTTGATTAAAAAGTACAATGATAAATTAATTTTACCGCTTGATGCTGCTTTGTCTGAAACATTTGAAGATGTAGCCCCAGTTTATAACGAAAAAAATCCACTTGAAATTCCAGATCACCTTGAAGGTTTAGATATTGGCCCAATGACTATTAAATTATTTGAATCACATTTAAAAGATGCAAAAACTATTTTGTGAAATGGGACTCTTGGTGTTGCTGAGTTTTCTAATTTTGCCACCGGAACTCGTGAAATTGCAAAAGTAATTTCAAAACTTGAAAATTGCTACAGCGTAATTGGTGGTGGCGATTCAGTTGCCGCAATTGAAGCTGAAAAATTAGGTGATGCTTTTAGTCATGTTTCAACTGGTGGTGGTGCTTCAATTAGTTTTATTGAAAAAGGCGATCTAATCGGTCTAGGCCCAATTCAGGAAAAAGCCTAAGAATTTATAGCATTTTTTTAATTTTCTCACTTAACAAGTCCTGTTTTTTAAAACCAAAAAAGCAGGACTTGTTCATTTTTTATTTTATAAGTAAAGTAGATTAATTTTTATGAAAAGTGTTTTCTTTGACGAAAAAATTGTTGAATCTCTAACTAAAACTGAAAAAATTATTATTAAATTGGCAGAAGAAAATCCACAATTTTTCTATCAGTCCAATCTAAAATCATTAGCAAATAAAACCCAATCTTCAATAACGCTCATTTCAAATTTAGCAAAAAAGTTAAGCTTTTCTAGTTTTAAAGAAATGCAGTTTCATGTTTATTATTTATTCCTTAATTCAGAACAAATTTCAAATAAAGTAAAAAACCAGCAAAAAACCGATAAAAACAAGCTAATTATCGAACAACTTTATAAATATTATCATAATTCACTAGTTCAAACATTAGAACTTGTTGATCTTGAAAAAATCCAGGATTTTGCCCGTAAAATTATCGAGAGCAAAAAAATTTTTATTTATGGGGCTGGTTCTTCTTCAATTGGGGCCAGCGAACTAGCGATTAATTTGCAAAAATTAGGGCTAAATTCAGTTAGTTTTCGTGATTTTCATAATTTTTTATTAGTTAGTGTTCAATCTCAAGCGCTAAAAATTTTGTTTTCAAAATCTTGTAAAACAAAAGAAATTAATTTTGTTATTAAAAAGTTTATTGAAAATAACGACAATTTTATTGTAATAACAGCAAAAAAACAAATCGATATTCCCAAAAAAAATTTAATTTTTTACCAAACACTCGAGCAAAAAAACCGTTTTATTTCGATCTCATCGAAAATTAACCAACAATTTATTTCTGATGTTATTTTTTTCAGTGTTGCTAATTTAATTTCTGAGCAATATGAAGAAAATTACAAGAAAAACCTTGAAATTCTTAAAGAATGAAACGAGTAGTTGAAAAACATTCATAAAAAACTTCAAATTTGCAAAAATTTTTTTATTTTTCTTTTATTTTTAACTAAATAATGGATTATTTAAGTATATAAAATTAAAAGAAAGGAAGGTTTTTATGAGTATTTTTTCTAAAGATTTTATTTTTTTAGACCAAGATCTTAATTCAAAAGAAGAAGTTTTTGAATTTATTGCTCAAAAAGCAGTCAATCTTGGAATTGGAACTGAAAAAAATAAAATCTTTGACGATCTTTTGGCTCGTGAAAATGAAATCTCTACTGGACTTGAGTCAAATTTTGCAATCCCTCATGCTCAAAGTAGCGCTATTGAAAAACCGGCGCTGCTGTTTTTAAGTCTAAAATCTGGGCTTGATTGGCAAAATTTTGATGATTCTAAGGCAAAATTTATTTTTTGCATTTTGCTGCCAAAGTCTGGTTTTGAACAAAATCAAGTTGAAATTTTGGCAAAAGTTGCACGAATTATTCTTAATCCCGAAATTAAAGAAATAATTTTATCCAAAGATGAAAATGTTATTTTTAATAGCATTTCAAAGTTTATTTTTGAAAAAGACCAAGTGGAAAATCACGAGACAAATTCACAAAAAATTCCCATAAATGCAAAAAAAGTTGTTGGAATCACATCTTGTACCGTTGGAATTGCTCACACTTATTTAGCAGCTGAAAAATTAGAAATGGGACTAAAACAAAATGGCTATATCCCTAAAATTGAAACTCGAGGGTCAGTTGGTCCTAAAAATGTTTTAACAAAAGAAGATATTGAAGAGGCCGAATTTGTCATAGTTGCCAGTGATCTTGAAATTGACAGCTCAATTTTTGACCAAAAAAAGGTCTATTTTACAAGCACTAAAGCCGCAATCCATGAAACTGAAGATGTAATCCAAAAAGCAAAAAAAGCACCAATTTTACATAATAAACAAAAAAAACAAACGCAAAATCAGGAAAATCGAACTAGCATTGTTAAACATATTATCACCGGAATTTCATACATGATTCCTTATGTTGTCTTTGGTGGAATTATGATCGCCCTTTCGCTAGGAATTGGAAAAGCCATTTATGGTAATGCTGAGGCAGCCCCAAAAGGTGATTTTCTCTGATGAATGCTCGAAATTGGGGTAATTGCCTTTAAATTAATGATCGGTGTTTTAGGTGGATACATTGCCTACTCAATTGCCGGACGGGCCGCACTTGCTCCAGGATTTATTGTTGCAACTGTCGGTAATACGAACGATTTATTTTATGGAATTGGCGGAATTTCTGTTCAAACACCGATGGGATTTATTGGCGCAGTAATTTTTGGAATTCTTGTTGGTTACAGTGTTAAATACATTAACTCACTAAAAATCCAAAAATCTTTAAGTGCAATTTTACCAATTTTTGTAATTCCAATTGGAGTCAGTCTATTTTGATCTTTAATCGTAATTTTCTTAATTGGGGCTCCTATTGGTTGAGTGCTTGACAAATTAATCGCTGGATTAAAGCATGTTTTTGAAAACAAAGACGGAATTGGGATTGGTGTTGCCTTTCTTTTAGGTCTTTTACTTGGTGGAATGGCCGGATTTGACATGGGTGGCCCAGTAAATAAGGTTGCTTTTTTAACTTCAACCGCTCTTGTTTCAACTCAAGTTTATGAACCAATGGGAATGATGGCAGCAGCAATACCGGTTGCACCAATTGGAATGGGAATTACAACCTTAATTTGACGTAGAAAATTTACAAAAGAAGAAAAATCACTTGGACTTTCAGCAATAATAATGGGGTTTATTGGAATTTCTGAAGGTGCTATTCCTTTTGCAATCGCTGATCCAAAACGGGTAATTAGTGCTAATGTTATTGGTTCAGCAGTTGCTGGTGGACTTGCTGGACTTCTTGCTGTTACAAATCAAGCCGGACATGGGGGACCAATTGTTGCAATTCTTGGTGCTGTTGGTTCAATAAAACACGGAATTGGTCTTGGAATTGCCTTTTTCTTTTTGTCAGTTATTGTCGGAAGTTTTACTACCGCACTAATTTATGGACTTTGAAAGGATCGTAACTTTAATATTTTTAGCAATTTAACCCGAAAAAATCACAAAAAAGGAGCTAAATAATGAAAATTAAGAAAATAGATAATAAAAAACTGTTTTATATTGTGATTTTTTCGGCCTTAGCTGTCCTTATTTTTGGAATTATCCTTATTAGTTTAAATATTACCGAACACCAAGAATTTATTAACGCAACAATTGCCAAAAAAGAAGCGGTACCAAGTCAAGGTTTTGTTTATGGCGTATTTTTACTAGTTATGGGAATTTTAGGACTTATTTTATCAGCATTTATCGGTAATGATGTTTTTAACAAAAAATTAGGTCAATCTAACTAAATGAAAGATTATTTTGTTTTTGTTGAACCATACCAAAAAAATACTTTATGAGCTGGGCAAAATTTACAAAATCAGCTGAAATCTAGCAAAAAAATTGGCGAACTTTGACTAATTTCAGCACAAAAACACGGTCTTTCACGTGTTAGTGGGCAAAATTTAGATGAATTTTTTGCACAAAACCGCCAATTTTTTGGTTTTTACCCACATAAAACTTACCCAAATCTTCATAAAATTATTGATGCCGGGCAAAAACTGAGTCTCCAAGTTCATCCTGATAATAAATTAGCAAAAAAATTAAATTCTTTTGGCAAAGATGAGGCTTGACTCGTGCTAAACAAAGGCGATGATCCTTTTATAATTGGTGCAAAATCAAATGATTTTGCTGAGAAAATTACAGAAATTAATAACGAAAATATCGACAAATACTGTAATTTTTCTGATCTTGAAAAAAATGATTTCGCCTATATTAGCGCCGGACTTATCCATTCTATTCCTCAAGGCGCCCTTGTTTATGAAATTCAGCAAAATTCAGACTTAACTTTTCGAATTTTTGACTTTGATCGACTTGACACTAATGGACAAAAAAGAGAACTTCATTTTGAACTTGCAAAGGTCGCAATAAAACCAAAATTAAGTCCAAAAATTATTCATGACAACAAGAAAAATCAACAATTGCTAGTTAAAAATAAATTTTTTAACCTTGAAAAAGTAAAAATTAGCCAAAAATTTTTACTTTTTCCCCAAAATGATGTTTTTTGGTATGAAATTATAATAATTTCTGGTCAAGGAAAAATTAATGATGCTCCTTTTAAGCCGTTTGATGCCATATTAATATCAGGTCAAATTGAAAAACCAATTGAATTTCAAGCAGAAAATGCACTAATTTTAATAAACAAAATAATTTAATTTTCCTTGTTTTCCCCGAATTTCCCAGTTTGATGAGATAATCTTAAAAAGTGTCCGATTTTTGGGCACTTTTTTAACTTTTTTGGCAAAAGTTAATTACCTATTTTAAAACACTGGCAAAAATCAATTTACGGATAAAACAACAAAAATCATAAAAAATACAACTACTATTTAAACTCAATGCAAATAGAAAACTCATTTTATTTAAATTGAGCCTAAAAAAATATATGAAGTTTTGAAAGAACAATAACTAAAAGCTCTAAATTTGTAGATTTCTAAACGGTTAAATTTAAGGCATACCATCATATTTAAAAATATAATGGAAAATTCGCAATATCTTATTTTATCACACCAAAAAACATATCTTATCCTCCTTAATTCAATATCAAATTTATTAATTATTCTTAAGTGAGTTTTATTATAACATAATTTTATTTTAAACCAAGCATTTTTTTTTTTTTTTGCAAAAGCTTAATTTGAAAATATCAAAAATTAAGATTTTAAGCAAAAATACCCGTAAATCAGGGTATTTTTTCCTAAATAGAAGATAAAAATGCAACGTATGATATAATAATATTATTGTTGCATTTTTTTATTTAGGAAGTATCATGGAAAAAAGAAAATTTAAACATTTTAGTTTCGAAGATTTAGTAAAAATTGAGTTTTTATTGCAGAACAATAAAAGTATTAGGTATATCGCTAAACAACTTAATGTTTCGCCCTCAACTGTCTCAAGAGAAATTAAAAGAAATCTAAATGAATATGGAATTTATGAAGCTAATTTAGCAATAACAAAAAGACGAAAAAGATATTATCATAGGTATTATTTTAGATTTGTTGAGTTAGGAAAATATGAGGAATTTAGCAAAATTTTTGCAATAAAATACGACAAAAAAGTCCATGGAGTTAAAGCGACATATTTTTATATAGCAGAAAATTTTCCGAACATTGAAAGACCGTCTTTAAAGACTGTTTTTAACTGAATCAAAACTAATAAATGGGTAATAGTTAGGAGTGACAGACTCAGACAATATTACAAAAAAGGTGGAAAAAGAACCAGAAATGCCGTGCAAAGATTAGTTCCAGCAGGCTATGTAAAACCCATTTGAGCACGCGATAAATCCATAGATTCAAGGCAAGATTTTGGACATTGAGAGCTAGATTTAGTTGTTGGCAAAAAGACTAGCGGACACGATAGTATCCTTACCTTAGTAGAAAGAAAAACCAGAAAATTATTTGCTAAAAAAGTACGAAATAAAAATCCCAGAGCCATCAATAAAGCCATCAAAGATCTTGCAAATGAAAATAATTTACATATCAAAACTATCACTTGCGACAATGGATTGGAATTTGAGCAAATTGCATTATTGGCATATTGGTTAAAAATAATAGTTTATAAAGCAGAGCCATATGCTTCATTTCAAAGAGGTTCTAACGAGCATGCCAATGGATTAATTAGAAGGTTTTATCCAAAAGGTTTTGATTTCAACCTAATCAGCGATGATGATTTGCAAAATACAATTGGTAAAATTAACTCAATGCCTAGGGAAATTTTTAATTGAAAATCCGCTTTAGAGGTCTTTAATGATAACTTGGTGATTTAAGGTTTAAAAAAAATCGCCAAACGGCGGTTTTAAAAATATCTTTGTGTTGCATTTATATTTTTAATTTGGGAAAAATACCCGTAAATCAGGGTATTTTTGCATATTTATACTCAATAAAAGTGAATTTTTGCCATCAAGCTGTCAAACTCAGGATTTAATTTTCCTTGTTTTTTTTGCAAAAATAAAAACCGCATTTGCGGTTTTTATTTTGAAAAACTTTGAAATTTTACTCAATTGCTTGAAAAGTATCTCTACTATTTTCAACATGTTCTGGTTTAAAAACAATTTTTTCTGAACCATCATCTTTTCAGAAAATAAATGTGTAAAATTTACCTTTTTCTAGTTTCTGATCTTGCTCATCTCATCGAAAAACTAAAGGAAATTCAATATTATCACCTTCGATTGCGGTTGTACGAGCGACCTTAACTTTTAAAGGATCAACTAAAGTGTTGTCAGTCAGTGATTTTACTTCACTAGCATAGGCACTTCATTTTCCTGTAACACCTTTTACCGGTGAGTGATGCAATTGGAAACGGAAAACACCTTCACTATTTAGCCTATTTTCACTTCTTGCAGCTGGAAATAATAAGGTTCGAGTTTTGACATTATCTTTTTTTGGAATATTAAATGGAGCAGAATGAAAGTCGATTGTTTGGTTGGTTTTTCTAGTTGTTGTTGTTTGAGTGTCCATTTTTACAGGTTTATTTTTGTCTTCTTGACTAGATTGGGAACCTTTTTTAGTTTCAGGAGCTGTTTGGTTATTGTGTTGGCATGATAAGACAATAAAAACTGGCAACACAGAAGCGATTGGAAGAAGCCTTAATTTTGCAATTTTTTTTATATTTTTGAACATTTTTTTCCTTTTTTGGTCTGTTTTCTATTTTTTTACTTTGAAAAACAAAGAATTTAAATAAAGCAATAAGATTTTACAGACCCTTAATTTAAATTTAAATTACAATATTATACTATTAATTTTTAAATTATTAATGCTAAAATGCAAAAAAATTTTATATTTTTGGATTTTAAAAATTTACATGGTATATTTTATTGAAAATCAAAGGAAAAAGTGCAATAATTACTAATAAATTACTACAAAAATTGATAAAAGTGGTAAAATCAAAGCCATAGATAAAAAAACTAGCTGTCTGAATTTTTCACAAATTTAGCCACTTTTTAGCAATTTTTATTGGAAAATAACTAAAAAGTGCATTAAAAAAGAGTATTTTATAATAATTCCTTTTAAAATTGACCAAGGAGTAAAAATGAAAATAATAAATGATTATTCTAAATTTGAAGACTATAAAATCAAGGCAAAAGAGGAATTTCGGCCTAAATTAGACGAAATTATCAAGAAAAAACATTCAAAGACTCTTGAAAAACTTGCTGGAATACAAAGTATGGCAAAAACACTTAATATTGTCTCGTCAATTTCAGTCTTTTTAACTGCGATTGCTTTTTTTGTTACTCTCAATTACCATCTAGGGATTGGTGGCACCATTTTTGCAATTATTCTCGGAATAATTGCAGTTGCTTCTTAAATTAGTATACTAGTTTCAGACCATTCGAAAAAAGGTGTGTCAAAATGAAACAATACAAATTCACAATTGAAGACAAATTTAGATACATAAAAATTGCCGAATCTAAAGGATTAAAAAACGCAATTTTGCATTTTGCTGAAGAATTTAGAGAAATTTACAAAAGCAAATCGAAAAGCAAAAAAGCGGATAAAGAATGAATGCTGCATATATATGCTAATAATTTGATAAGAAATTGGCAAAAAAAGTTTTATAATAATGATATGAAAAGTTTGATAAGTGTCCGCGGGAAAATCAAATCACCGCGCAAACCAAAGAAGAAATATACAATTAACGATCTTTCTGAAAATGATCGTGAAGTTTATCAAGAAATAATGGAGAATGTTCTTAGAAGATACGGGATTGACCCCGCAATTGTTCTTGAGGAGCTTAAAAAGCGAAAACAAGAACAAGAAAAAGATAAAGGTAAAATCGAAAATTGCACTAGAATTTGTAGTGTTTTTAACATTAATCGCACTTCGATTTATGAAAAGATAAGGGTGAAAAAACCACCAAAGAAAATGATTTATGATGAAAAGTTACTTGAGTGAATTCGTGAAAATTTCAATTTAAATCGAAAAGTTAAAGGGCGCGACGTTCTATATAATATTTACATAAATCAGGGAAATTATGTAAGCACGTACGTGTTTCAAAAACATTACGAATTTTTAGGATTAAAATCTCTAGCTTATAAAAAGCAAGGAAAACCAGCACCAAAAGAGAAAAAGTTTACGCGAATTTGGACTGAAGATCATATAAAAGGTGACTTTTCCTCAGAAAATTTTGGCGAAAAATGGTTTGCTGATATTAAATTTATCAAAATTAACAACGAATGATTTTACCTACACTCAATTATTGAAACAAAATCCAATTACCTGCTAAATTTTTCAGTTTCTAAAACAAGATTTTCAGAAGAAACTATAAACTTAGTAAAAGAAACAATTAAAAAGTATAATATTAAACCAAAATTTTTCCATTCAGATCATGGTGTGGAATATGCAAACTACAAATTTGCTAATTTTTTAAAACAAAACAATATCCAACAATCAATGTCCCCAAAAGGTTATGCCCTTGCAAACCGGCCTATTGAATATTTTTATGCAGTTTTTCAGCGAGAATTGCTTAATATTGAGGGCGAAAATTTTGAAAATGTGCCTACCGCTTATCAAAAAATAAGTTCATTTATTGATTGGTATAACTATGAAAGGCCTCAAAGTTGCTTATCATATAAAACTCCAAGTTATTATATGAGGTAAATTATTTGTCCAAATTTTTAAAATGAACATGCTAGAAAAAATTAACAAAAGTGGAGCAATCAAAATCATAGAAAAAAAACTAATTGTCTGAGATTTTTCTACTTATTTATTGCAGTTGCTTCTACTTTTTACTTAGGAGTCAAAAAAAAAGAAATTAGGAAAATCAGCAATGAAGTTTCAAAAGATGTCCTTGAAGATTTTAGACCAGAAGTTGCTTACAAGGCTGCCTTTTCAATTTTAGATAAAGGAATGGATTATTTAGGCTTTAATGACCAACCTAGCAACAGTATTCAAATTTCAAAAAATGAAATTAGCAGTCTTACTCCTGTTGAAATAATTGGCTCATCAAAGGCTAAAATTAGTGAACTTAGACCTCTGAAAGAATTATTAATTGATGAAAAATTCCATGTTAGCTTTACAAATGTCCGCTGACAATGAAAAGAAATAAGAAACAAAGAAACTGTAACAAGGGAAAGTTTTACTGGAATTTTAAAAATTGATACTTCAATGTTAGGTGAAAAAGGCGTTTGATTTTAAACTTTTAAAACCGAGGGGCTGATTTTCTCAAAAAGACAAAATCAAACTTGAAAACGAAGAATTTAACAAGGTTTTTAATCCAGAATCCAGTGACAGATTTAAAATCAGAAAAATGTATACCCCGCTTGCAATGGAACTTTCGCTAAAAAGATATTTTGACCGTGAAGGCGTTAAAGTTACGGATGTTATCATTGAATCTTCAGGAAATGCGATCTATTTTACTTACAAATGTGACTGAAATTTTATGTATGTTGATTTTCCAACACACATAAAAACGGCGGACGACTTTATTAATCACATTTTCAAAGATTTTTTGCTTGACACTTACAGTTTGTATTATCTTTTGTGTCTTATTTACGTTACTTTGTATTTGGACTAGTCAAAAATATGATGTTTTTGAAAAAAATATGGTATAATATGTAATTTAATTAATATTTAAAGGAAAAAAATGTCAAATTTATACAACCCTAAAAATGCTGGAAATATCGAAGGATTTGAACCTCGAATTGATAATGACTCCAAAAAACCGACTGTTTCAACAGCGGCTAAAGTTGCATTTTGAACTTTGGGGACTTTATTTTTATTTATTGGCCCAATTTATTACATTTCGCAAAAAAATAATTTTATGCGCCAACAGAATTTAATCAATGAATCAGCAGGTACAATCGAGGTTCAACTTGAGCAACGTAGTGCAACTTTATTGAAATTAGCTGACCAAGTTCGTTCCTATCGTGAATATGAAAAATCAATTTTAAGCGATATTACAAGATTACGAAGTTTAAAATCAAACATAGAAAATGCTCAAGAAATTGAAAATTTAAACAATTCATTATTTGGTAGACTAATTGCAGTAAGTGAAAATTACCCAGAATTGCAAGCATCAAAAATTTATCAAGAATTAATTGAGCAAACTTCCTATTTAGAAAGAGAGTTAGCTGCCGCAAGAAGACTTTATAATAGCAATGTTAATTCTTTTAACACCGAAATTTTTGTCTTTCCTTCTTCAATTGTTGCATCTTCGATGAATTTAACAACCTACCCAATGTTTAGCACAAGCAACCAAAATCGTCAAGATGTATCATTTAAAGATTTTTAATTTCTTATTAAAAATTAGTACAGCAAAAAATCATCTTAAAAACAGACATAATTTCTCAATAAATTTACAATTAAAACAATATAAAATTTAAAAAACGTACTTTTAGACAAATAATATCCTTTTAAATCTAAGAAATATTTGCTTAAATTAGTTCTTCAGATTTTTTGAGATTATTTGTCTTATTTTTTTATATTAATATAAGTTAGATTAGTCCACTAATTTTGAGTTAGGCAAACTAATAATAAACCGCATTTGAAAAGTCTAAAAAAACTTTGACTTTATAAGTAAAAAATAAAAAAACCTTGTAATTTATAGCATTTTTTAGCTGTTTTATTGAAAAATAACCAAAAAGTGTAGAGTAAAAAAGAGTATTTTTATAATAATTCCTTTTAAAATTGCCCAAGGAGTAAAAATGAAAATAATAAGTGATTATTTTAAATTTGAAGACTATAAAAACAAGGCAAAAGAGGAATTTCTTCCCAAATTAGACGAAATTGTCAAGAAAAAACATTCAAAGACTGTTGAAAAGCTTGCTAAATTACAAAGTGTGGCTAAAACACTTAATATTGTCTTGTCAATTTCATCCGTTTTAACTACGATTGCTATTATTGTTCATCTCACTTACTATAAAAATTTTACTGGCGTGCTTTTTGTAGCTATTCCCGGAATAATTGCAATTGCTTCTACTTATTACTTAAGACTCAAAAAAAAGCAAATTAGATCAATCACAGATGAAATTTCAAAAGACGTCGTAGATAGTTTTAAGCCAGAAGTTGCTTACAAAGCTGCCTTTTCAATTTTAGATAAAGGAATGGATTATTTAGGTTTTAATGACCAAATTAGCAACAACATTCTAATTTCAAGAAATGAAATTAGCGATCTTACTCCTGCTGAAATCATTGGCTCATCAAAGGCCTGAATTAGTGAAGTTAGACCTCTGAAAGAATTATTAATTGATGAAAAATTCCATGTTAGTTTTACAAATGTCCATTGACAATGAGAAGAAAGAAAAAACAAAGAAACTGTGACAAGAGAAAGTTTTACTGGAATTTTAAAAATTGATACTTCAATGTTAGGTGAAAAGGCATTCGATTTTAAACTTCTAAAACCAAGGGGATGATTTTCTCAAAAAGACAAAATCAAACTTGAAAACGAAGAATTTAACCAGATTTTTAATCCAGAATCAAATGACAGATTGAAAATCAGAAAAATGTATACGCCTCTTGCAATGGAACTTTCACTAAAAAGATATTTTGACCGTGATGGCGTTAAAGTTTTGGATGTTACTATTGAATCTTCAGGAAATGCGATCTATTTTACTTACAAATGTGACTGAAATTTTATGTATGTTGATTTTCCAACATACATAAAAACTCCAGATGACTTTATTAATCACATTTTCAACAATTTTTTGCTTGACACCTACAGTTTGTATTATCTTTTGTGTCTTATTTATGCTACTTTGTATTTGGAGTAGTTAAAAACATAATATTCTCAAAAAAAACTTGTAATTTATAGCATTTTTTCGATTTTTTTAATTGATTTTTTAATTGAAAATATCATTAAAAGATCAATTAAGAAGGTTAAACGGACACTTTTTTAACTTTTTTGGAAAACTCAGAAAAATAACTATCAAGGCAAAAACACTAAATTTTAAATCTAACACTCATGAAAGAAAAATCTACTTATTAATCAAATAAAGCAAGCTAAAAAAACTAAAATTTTAACTAAAAAGCAAAATTTAAAATCTTTAAACTACCTTTTTTAGTTTAAAACACTGGCAAAAATCAATTTATGGATAAAATAACAAAAATCATAAAAAAATACAACTACTATTTAAACTCAATGCAAATAGAAAACTCGTTTTTATTTGCGTCGAGCCTAAAAGAAAATATGAAGTTTTGAAAGAACAAAAACCAAAAGCCCTAAATTTGTAGATTTCTAAACGGTTAAATTTAAGGCATTCCATCATATTTAAAAATATAATGGATAATTCGCACTGTTTGATTTTATTAGACAAAAAACATTCTTAATTCCCCCTTAATTCAATATCAAAATTTATTAATTATTCTTAAGTGAACTTAATTATAACATAATTTTATTTTAGATCAAACATTTTTTTTTTTTTTTGCAAAATGTTAATTTCAAAGCAATAAAACTTAAGATTTTAGCATCAAAAAACAAGGATTTACGGGTATTTTTGCATATTTTTATTCACTAAAAAGTAAATTTTTGCCATCAAACTGTCAAACTCAGAAAAAAAACTTCGACTTTATAAGCAAAAAGTAAAAAACCTTATAATTTATAGCATTTTTTCAATTTTTTTTAATTGATTTTTAATTTAAAGTGCGATTAAAAATCAATTAAAAAGACTAAATAGACAAATTTTTTCCCACTTTTCTAGTCAGATTTATACTTACCAAATTTTTTAAAAAAATACACTCAAAAAAGCATATAAATTACTAAACTTGTTTTTATAGTATTTTTTGCTGTTTTAAATTTTAATATACTTTATATTTTTAAATTTAATCGCTTTTTAAAATGCAATTTTATGGTATAATAGCTATTATTTCAAGTTTAGGAGGCGGTAAGATGATTAATGTTAATGAATTTCGACCTGGAATCACCTTTGAATTTGAAGGTGAAATTTTTGTTGTAATTTCAGCTCAACATTCAAAACAAGGTCGCGGACAAGCGAACGTAAAAGCGAAAGTTAAAAATCTTCGCTCAGGAGCTACCACTATCAAAACATTTTCAGGTGGTGAAAGAGTCCAAAAAGCTCGTATTGACAAAATTACAATGGTTTTTCTATATAATGAAGGTCAAAATAGTGTTTTAATGGATGATTCAACTTATGAGCAAATTAGTATTGATAATGAAAAAATAGCCTGAGAACTCAATTTTTTATCTGAAGGTGTTAAGGTAAAATTGCGTAAATTTAATGATGAAATTTTAGATATTGAACTTCCGCCAAAAATTGAATTAAAAGTTGCCTCAACATTTGATGCCGTAAAAGGTAATACAACAACAAATCCAACAAAAAGGGCAACATTAGAAACTGGTTTTGAAATTGATGTTCCTTTATTTATTAAAGAAGACGAAATTATCGTTGTCTCAACTGAAGAAGGAAAATATGTTTCAAGAGGAGGACAATAAAATGACTAACGACACTAAAATAACTAATGCAGCAGAATTGGAATCTAAAGAAAAAGTTGATAAATTCAAAAAAAAGTTTAAATATCTTGAAGAATTAAGTGTAAATTCTCTAAGAATTCACAGTAACGAAGCAATAAATAGGGCAAATTCTGGTCATCCTGGTGTTGCAATTAGTGCTTCAAAAATGATTTATGCACTTTTTCGTGATCATATAAATTTTGACCTCAGTGATCCAAACTGAATTAATCGCGACCGTTTTGTTTTGTCTGCAGGTCATGCATCTTCGCTTTATTATTCACTTTTATATAGTTTAGGTTTGCTAAAAAAAGAAGATCTTGAGAATTTTCGGCAAAAAAATTCAAAAACACCTGGACATCCAGAATATGGTCACACTGTTGGAATTGAGGCAACAACTGGCCCGCTTGGTCAAGGAATTGCAATGGCTGTTGGACTTGCCCTTGCTCAGTCACATTTAAATGCAAAATTCAAAGAAATTAACCACTACACCTATGTAATTTGCGGGGATGGCGACCTTCAAGAGGGAATTTCCTATGAGTCACTTTCACTAGCTGGACATTTAAAACTTAAAAATTTCATTGTTTTGTATGACTCAAATGATATTCAACTTGACTCACCTGTAAGTGTTGTTTTTAGCGAAAATATGAAACAACGAATTGAATCTCAAGGTTTATTTTACCAATTGGTGCCAAAAGATGATGTAAAATTGATCTCCAAAGCAATTTCTAAGGCAAAAGCTTCCCAAAGACCAAGTTTTATTGAAATCAAAACTGTTATTGGTCAAGGTTCGTCTAAACAAAACACTACCGAAGTTCACGGCGCTCCACTAGGAGGTGACATTGTTAATTTAAAGAAAAATCTTAAATGAAAACACAAAGAAGATTTTTATCTTGACCCAGAAGTTAGTCAGCACTGGCAAAAAACACTTGTAAAAAGGACCCGGGCTAAAAAAGAAGCTTTTAAAATTTCGCCAGAACTTGAAGAATTTTTACAAAAAGGCCAAAATATTAATTTAGAAATTGACTTAGACCTTCCTAAAAACCAGGCAACCCGGGCAACATCGTCTTTAATTCTCGACCATATTTCCAAAAAAGTTCCTTATTGAATCGGAGGATCAGCTGATTTATCAGTTTCAACAAAAGCAAAAGGTTCAGATGGTTATTTTAGTGACCAAAATTATCAAGGTCGAAACTTAATGTTTGGTGTTCGCGAATTTGCAATGAGTGCAATTGCAAATGGAATTGCGCTTCATTCAGTTTTACGTCCTTTTGTTTCAACATTTTTTGTCTTTGCTGACTATTTAAAGCCTGCCTTAAGACTCTCATCATTAATGAAATTGCCAGTAACTTACATTTTTACTCATGACTCACTAATGGTTGGCGAAGATGGACCGACTCACCAGCCAATTGAACAACTTGCAATGCTTAGATCAGTTCCTAATTTTGCTGTCTATCGTCCTGGTGATGAAAATGAACTAAAAGGAGCCTACGAACTTGCTCTTGAAAACAAAGATAAACCTTGTGCAATAATTTTAACTCGCCAAAATATCAAATCATTTGCTGAATCAAAAGATAATTTCAAACTTGGAGCCTACTTAGCTCAAAAAGGCAAATCAAAATGAGCAATTATTGCCACCGGTAGCGAGTTAGGGCTAGCAAAAGAAGTCGCTCAAGAATTAGACCTCAATTTAATATCCTTATCAAATTGACAAAACACACCAATTTGAGATCCAAATTTTGCAATTTCACTTGAATTAGCTTCTACTTTTGGTTGAAAAGCACATGCAAAATATAATTTTGGTCATGATACCTTTGGAATGTCAGCCCCAGCAGAAGACATTCTTGATGAAATTGGCTTTCGAAGTAAAGATCTTGTTGAAAAAATTAAAAAAATTATTGACTAATTTTTTTAATTAGTATATTAATTTACCACTGTTATTTTGTTTGAATTTTGAAAAAATTCTAATAAAAATTAGTTTTTTACCCTTGAAAAAATAAATTTAACTAACAATTTAATAAGAAAAACAAACCTGATGGTAAAAAAAATTACACTATCTGCAATAGATTTTTTCCAAACAGTTATTTCATTAGGTTAATTAATAAAATGAACTTTTGATCAAGAGCTGAAAAATTTCTAAATCTTAAAATACCAAAAAAAATTTCAATAATTCCGATTTTGTCTAATCTTGTGTATTTTTGACTTTTTTATTATTTAGTTTATCGGTTGAACCCAAACAAGAAAAGAAGACATTATTTTTTTCTTGTTTGACTTTACTTAATAAGCTACCCATTTCCTTTTTTTATACTTGTTTCAGTACTGAGTTTAACTCATAATGGTGATTTTTTAAGATTTTTTTATTTGAAAATTTTCAACACGTATTTTTTAGCACATTTGTTTGAAATAATTACTTACTTAATTTTTTATTTCCCATATTCATATGTTTGTAGTTTTTTACAAAAAATGTTCAGCTTTTATTTAACAAAAAAAGTCAAACAAAAATTAGGCGGACTAAATCCAGAAAATAAATTCGATTTTTTAACTAACTTTGATTATGATAAATATTATAAATTTGCATGTCAAAGAAAACTTTATTCACCTTATTTTGAACAGATAAATTGATATAATCCTGATCAAAATGTTGAAAATATTATTAAGTCAATAAATAATTATGGATGATACCGCGAAGGCTATGTAGCCAGATATTATTCTCATATAATCTTGCAAATTTTTTTGTTTAATTCTGAAAATTCAGAATTAAAAATCAATAAAAAAAACTGAAAATATTTTTTAATAATCTATTTCATTTTTACAACAATACATTTTATATTTTCATGATACTCTATATGACTGTTTTTTGGATATGTTACTTGAAGAGAGTCAAATACTGAGGATTTTTATAAAGAACTTTTTGAAAGTACTGTCGTTTTTGTTATGCCATTAATGTTTTTTGGGATGGGTTATGTTTTTATTCCTAGACTTTTTTATTATCCAAAGACGTGAGTAACATATTGACTATTTGAAAGTTAAAAATTACTTTAATCGAATTTTAAGCAACTTAAAAAAGGCAAATTATAAGTAAATCAATATAGTTTTTAGATTTTTTCATAAATTAGCCTATTTTATTCAAGGAAATTTAAAATGCATTTTTGATCAACAGTTGAAAAATTTCTAAATCTTAAAATACCAAAAAAATTTTCGAAAATCCCGTTTTTATCTAATCTTCTGTATTCTTGGCTTTTTTATTATTTAGTTTTTCGGTTGAACCCTAACAAGCAAAGAAGACATTATTTTTTTCTTGTTTTGCTTTGCCTAATAACTTACCCGTTTCCCTTTTTTGTGCTTGTTTTAGCACTAAGTGTAAGTGATAATGGTTATTTTTTAAGATCTTTTTATTTGAAAATTTTCAACACGTATTTTTTAGCACATTTGTTTGAAATAATTACTTACTTAATTTTTTATTTCCCATATTCATATGTTTGTAGTTTTTTACAAAAAATGTTCAGCTTTTATTTAACAAAAAAAGTAAAACAAAAATTAGGCCAACTAAATCCAGAAAATAAATTCGCTTTTTTGACTAACTTTGATTATGATAAATATTATAAATTTGCGTGTCAAAGAAAACTTTATTCACCTTATTTTGAACAGATAAATTGATATAATCCTGATCAAAATGTTGAAAATATTATTAAGTCAATACACACTCATGACTGATTTCAAGGCTATGTAGCCAGATATTATTCTCATATAATCTTGCAAATTTTTTTGTTTAATTCTGAAAATTCAGAATTAAAAATCAATCAAAAAAAATGAAAATATTTTTTAATAATCTATTTTATTTTTACAACACTACATTTCATATTTTCATGAGCCTCTATATGAGCGTTTTTTGGACATGCTCTTTGAAGCAAGTCAAATACTGAGGATCTTTATAAAGGACTTTTTGAAAGTAATGCTATTTTTATTATACCATTAATGTTTCCTGCGATAGGTTATAGTTTTATTCCTAGACTTATTTATCATCCAAAGACGTGAGTAACATATTGACTATTTGAAAGCTAAAAATTACTTTAATTGAGTTTTAAGCAACTTAAAAAAGGCAAATTATAAGTAAATCAATATAGTTTTTAGACTTTTTATATAAATTAGCCTACTTTATTTAAGGAAATTTAAAATGAACTTTTGATCAACAGTTGAAAAATTTCTAAATCTTAAAATACCAAAAAAATTTTCAAAAATGCCGTTTTTGACTAACGCTTTGTATTTTAGACTTTTTTCTTTTTTAGTTTTTAAATTTAATCCTAATAAGCAAAAAAAGCATTATTTTTTACTTGTACTGCTTTACTTGATAAGTTTTTCGCTTCCTTTTTTTGTAGTTGTTTTAGCATTAATTTTAAGTCCTAATATTGATTTTCTAAGAGAACCATATCTTAAAATTTTTAATAATTATTTGATTACACTCGCTTTTGAAATAAGCACTTATTTAATTTTTTATATTCCATATTCGTATTTTTGTGGATTTTTGCAAAAAGTATTCCATTTTTATTTAGCCAAAAAAGTAAAACAAAAATTAGGCAGTCTAAATCCGCAAAATAAATTTGATTTTTTAACTAACCTTGATTATAATAAATATTATAATTTTGCTGTAGGGCGTGTAACTTACTTTAGATCTGGGGTAAGTAAAACTGATAAAAATGATCCTAACAAAATTATAAAAAATATTCTGGCAACATTTGAAAGTAGAGTTAACATATTTATTCCTGGTAGAATTTTTTCTAGATATTATGCCCAAATAGTTTTGCAAGTTTTTTTATTTAATAGTCAACATCAAACATTAAAAATTGATGAAAAATACTGAAAAGTTTTTCTTTTTATCCATTTTATATACTTTGTCATTGATTATGGTTTACTTTTATTCATATTTTGATTAGGCATTGAATTTTTTAGAGCCACTATAATAGTTGATCTTGAATTTAAAAGATTTTTATTGATTTCTTCTTTTCCCCATATTGTTCAACTTGCTTTTTTAGCAACTGTATATTTTATAAAACCTTTGGGCTATGATGCCATTTTTAAAAGTATGAGCTAATGATTCTGAAAACAAGGCGATAAATCAGTCATTTTTTATTATTTCTAGTTTAGATCCATTTTATCTTTCAAAATAATTCTTGGACAATTCAAAAAAAGTAAAAAAGTAAGCTAGAAACGCTAAAAAAGTTAAAAAAATAACCATAAATAATGTATAATAAATAAATTAATAATCGAATTTTCTCTATAATTATCTGATTTATCGAAAAATTGGGAATATTAAATATTTTGTGTTTTAAGGTAAATCTGTTTTGATAAAATTTATCATAAGGGACTAAAATATGAAAAAAAAGCAAAAACAATTATCCCCATTTGAGTTAGAAATTGAAAAATTTGCTAAAAAATACGTTGATTCTGAAGAATACAAAAAAGAAGATTCTCGCAACAAAATTTCGGTTATATTTGAAGCTTTTGCTCAGGAACTATCAAAGGTAGAATTAAACCAACATTTAGACTATGAAAAAAGCAGCCAAAGCAAAAATTTAGGTCATATCGAAGAGCAAGTAATTTCGCTTTTTGCATCAGGGTTACCATATCAAAATATTGCTAACGCAATAAAAATTATCTATGAAAAAGAAGTAAGTATCGCTTGAATTTCCTCAGTTATTGACAAAGTATTACCTGAAATTGAAAAGTGAAAATCGCAAAAAATTGAGAATTTCTATCCAATTTTGTACATCGATGGGATGTTTTTTGATGTTAAAGAAAACGGTGTTTTTGTCAAAAAATCAGTTTATGTTATTCTTGCAATTGATTGGCAGGGCTATAAAAAAGCACTAGGATTTTGGATTAAAAATAGCGAATCAGCAAATAATTGACTTGATGTTTTTAGCGAACTAAAAGCTCGCGGGCTGGAAGATGTTCTAATAATTCCTTGCGATAATCTAAGCGGAATTAGTCAAGCAATTAAAGCGGTTTTCCCGCAAACAGATATTCAAAAATGTGTTGTTCAGCAAGTTAGAAACTCGCTTTTAAAAGTTTCTTACAAGGACAAAAAAGACTTTGCCTCTGATATGAGAAGTATTTATCAAGCCATTAATCAAGAATCTGCAATGCAAAATCTTGATGAATTTGCGAAAAAATGAGGCCAAAAATATCCTTCAATTATCAAGTCTTGGCATGAATATTTCGCTGAATTAACGACATTTTTTAAATATCCAAACGAATTAAGGCAATCAATTTATACGACAAATCCAATTAAATCAGTGATTAAATTAATTAAGCAAAATACAGAAACAAATGGCGAAATTCAAAGTGTTGATTCCCTTTCAAAAATAACTTATTTAACGCTCCAAAACGTATCTAAAAAATGACAAAAACAGGTAGGAAATTGAGACATAATTAAAAAACAATTAGAAATTACTTTCCCTAATCGATTAAATAATGTAAAATTAAATTAGATTTCTATTTGAAAAATCCATAAAAATTTGAAACACAAAATTATGAATACTCCCTAAATTTTGTTGCTTAATCATAAAAAAACCTCGTTTTTACGAGGCTTTTTTATGATTAAAATTTGTGATTAGACATATTCAGATCTAAATTTTTCAAAAAGTTTATTATATTCTTCTTCAGTTTGAGGTGTGTTAAATAAAACAAAACCTTTAAAGGTGATACCGGTTTCAGATCTTGGAAGTGGTAGTTTGTCTATAGCTTCTTGGATTTTTGATTTTGTGGTTCCAAAAGTAAAACCTTTTTCAAAATTCATCTTTGCACCAGTTGGTATTTCGCGACTTCAGGTAAATCTCGGTTTTTTAGCATCATCAGATTCAGTAGAATAAAATTTCATGTTAATAATGGATTTGCCATCTTTTTTTTGAACATCCACGCCTAAAATAATAGTGGATTCAGAATTATTAAGAAAATCTTGAAAATCTGAGTGAGGATTTTCTGGTTGGTATGCCACTCCAATATTCATACGTTCATCAGTGTGAACTATAATTGTACCATTATATGTTGTTTGAAATCCCTCTTTATTGAGATTAAAAGCTTTAGACGGCGGTTTAGGGACAAAATCAGCGCCAATTTCAAAAACATCGTCCAAAAAGCGATTTTTTTCAATAACTAAGTTAAAATCATTTGCTTGTTCACCTGTTTTTAGTAAAAAATATTGGAGAAAATCTGTCTTGGGCATTTTACTTGGTTTAAAAGCATAAAGGAAAGAAGTACCCTCTTCTAATTTTAGATCGGTGTTGCTGTTTGCAGCTTTGTCCAAGGAAATCCCGCCTTCAGCTAGATAAATACCTTGTTCTTGTTCATTAATATGAACTTTTTCTTTTGATTTATCTGAAGGAGCCGGATTTATTTTAAATCTAAAATTTGGATTATTAACGGCTGAAATTGATTTTACAACTTGCTGTTTTTGACCATCTTCTAAAGATTCCTCTTCTGTTTCAACATTAGTTTTTCAATCTAAAAATAGGTGTGTTTTTACGCTATCAGAGAAAGATTTATAAAGTTTATTATCTTGATTTACATCATCAATTTCAACTGTTAAATTTCTTTCAATTCCATTAGGGGTTTTAATTTTAAGATTTATTTCATAAGTCTCATCTTGATGATTTGCAGAAATAGAGACAGAAGTACCTTCAGGAAAATCGAATTTTTCTAGGTTTTCAAAAAGTTTTCTTAGGTAATCACCTAATAAAGATTGTTGACTTGGAGAAGTAGTTGTATTAGGAGTTGGAGCTGTATCTGGACTTGGCGAAGGAGCTGATTCTGGAGCTGTAGGAGTTGAATCTGTGCTCGAGGGAGTCGAACTTGATTCTGATGTTTCTTGGAATAAGGTCGCTAAAGCGCTAACATTTGCAGGAACAGCCGTAGAAGTAACTGAACCTTCAGTGGTCTGATCAGCAGTGTCATCAGTGCTTGAAGTTATTGGAGTTTGATTAACTTTATTACTTTTTGTTGCAAAAAAATTAAGAGCCTCGAAAAAAGGGGCTAGTTGGGTTGTTATATTTTTTATATCGTAAGGTTTATTTAAAAAAGGTTGGATTTTATCATCAATTGTCGAAGCAAAAACTGTAATTGGCAAGTCTTTCTTGATTTCAAAGCTTAAATTGTCAATATTTTCTGATCCTTGTTTGTCAAAACTCTCAATTGCATTTATAAAATGTGCACCATAAATTTCTTCGTTTGTATCAAATTCTAGTTCAAAATTGAAAGTATAAGTGTTATCTTCGCCAAGTTTTAGACCTAAAGGAAGCAAGGTTCCATCACTAAAATTACCTTCAATATTTAGTCCAACATTGACAATATTAGAATTTTTAGGATCATTTTTGTTTTCTTTTACTGAAAAAGTGACACTTTTTGGGCTAAAATTAGGTATTAAATCTTTAATTTCTTCTAGAAATTTATCGTTTTCACTTGCATTTTCAGTTGAACTTGAACTTGAATTTGAAGTAAATCAAGAACTAAACTGCTCAAGATTTAAACTTTGAGGATTTTGAGTAAAATATTCTGCTACGCTAAGATTGTTTTGTGCTAAATGTTTCGAAATAGTTGAGTTAAATTTATAATTTTTCTTAAAAATTTTTAAAAATTCAGAAGATTTTTTTTGGTCATTCTTTTTAGGGACATCAACAAAGTTAAGTGTTAATTTGCTACTTTTTTGTGTTTTTTTATCAAATAAAGTTAATGCTAAATCAATTTTATTATTAACATCGTCAATATTTGTGAACATTAATTTTTCATCTTGTAAATCAGGTTTTATTTCAAAATTGGAAGGAAAAACAAAAACCGGTTCAGAATTTATACTAAAGGAAATTCCGCCAAATTTAGAAAATGTTGCAAATAATGCTGAACTTGAATTTTTTAGTTCTTTAAAATTTTCCTTAAATTCATTATAAAACAAAATAGCAATTTCAGTTGCGGTTTTTCCTTCTAAAAAATCTTGATTTAGAAGACTAATTGATGCACTCAAATTTTGGGCTGAAAAATTCAAGGTTTTATCATGATCTGAAAAATCTAAGTCAAAACTTGCTGTATAATTTATGCTTTTACTTGAATTTGAAATATTAACAGCAAGATTTTTTATTTTATTTGACTCAATTTTTACTTCTGATTGACTTCTAGGAACAACCAATCTGAAATTTAGGCCTGGATATTTTTGACTAATTTCACTAAAGTCAATTGCATTATTTAAGTCAAAATTGTATGCCTTATCAAAATGCAAATTTAGTGCATCAGAAGCACTTAATTTTTTAGCAAATTTTGACTTAAGTTTTAAATTAGCAACTAGGCTGTCAAATTCGGTCGTGTTAAATTCTGAATTAACATTTAGATTTGTAGCATTAGCTAATTTCTCGTCAAATTCCGATAATTTTGAATTATAATTTTTTGACTGTAAGGAGATTAGATACGGAACACTGGCAGAAACACTAACGACCGCGCTAACTCCAATAATTGCAAAAATTATATGATTTAATTTAATCTTTTTCATGATAATTTCCTTTATAATTTTCCTATTTTAACAATAGAGAAGTTGTATGCTCCATGATAATAACGCGGATAGGTTGACTTGAGAAATTTTTAGGATTATTTTTATCATAAAGGTATAAAAATAAATTATGTTGAATCCGGTTTCCAGTGTTAGGAATTTTCTCAAGTACACCGGTAATATCAGTGTCGGTAGTAGTTTGTGTTGCTGTTGTGTCTGTTTCAGTCTGTTTTGGTTTTTTTATTACATAAAAGCCTAAATCTATATCTTTGTGTTCAAAGGTTAAATAACTAGTAAAAGGTAGTTTTTCTACTTCTTTATCAACAGATACTGGCTCGTTTTCCTTTGATTTTGAGATAGCGAGATTGATTTGAGTTTTAACAATCTCAAAATCTTCTTTAGTTAAGAAAACTATTTGTGAATTTGGTGAAAAAGTTGAGGCAATTTCATCTAATTTATCAACTTGGTCGCTTAAAAGTTTATTCTCAGAATTGATTTTTAGTTCAATTTCTGATTTTTTTGTTTGATAAATAACGCTAACTAGATCACCATTTTTATCAACTGGACCAATATTGTATCAATATTTTACTTTTAAATTTTGGTCATTTGATTTTTCTAAAGCATCAACATTTGCTAAATTAGGCTCCAGACTAAATTGAATTTTATAATTAAAATCTTTACCAAAATTACCAGTAAAAAGTTTTTGACTCTTTTGTTTTGAATAAGCTAATGAATAAAAAGCTGCAAGAAAATCGGTAAGATTTTCAATATTATTTTTACCATCTGTGCTTGAAAAATTAGGTTGAGTGCTTTGATTTGATTGTAATTCGATCTGTTTTATAAAATATTCAGGACTAAAAGATGAATTTGTTTTCATCAAATTAAGCGTATTTTCAAGCTCATCACTAATATAAAAGCCATTTTCAAGAGGTTTATTTAAATCTAAAAAGCCATAGTTAAATGAAAAAAGTCAAACTTTTAGCTCACCTTCTTCATCAATTTGACCACGCGGTTGTTTTGTAGGCTTAATTTTAATTTCACTTAATTTTTTAAATAATTCATTAGTATTAGAATTTTCCGGCCAGTTTGATCCAGATTCTATTAATCCAAAATGTTTAAGATAATCAAACCAATATTTTGCAACAAAACTAACGTCTTGTTTTGATAAAAATGACAAAAATTGTGAAATTTTCTCATCACTATTAAAGTAATTAGAATAAATTGATGTTATCCCTTTAGAGGCTGCATCATCGACATTTGAGTTCTTAATTAAATCTTCAACAGTTGGTAAATTATAACTATCAATCATTGATTTTAGTTGAGTTTCGTCAAATCTAAAACCATAATAACGAGAATTTTGAAGAACTTTCTTTAATTTATCGAAATTATTTGACTCAATTAGCGCTAATAATTCGTCTTTTGGAATTCCTATTGGATTTGTTGGCACTTGGGTTTTTGGTTCAATAACCAAACCGCTTTTGTCAACTAATGCTGCAAAATCAGGGTCATTTTGAGCTAATATTTCAAAATTTTTAATACTTTGAGAAAATCTTTTTGTAGCAACAATTTTATCATTTCTTTTATCTTTTATAACAATATCACCATTAATTTGGGCTACAACATTGTTATCTTTAAAATCTAAATTAACTTGTTCAGTATCTAATTTTATTTGAACATCTAAAAATTTTGAAATTTGGTTAAAATCTAAATTTGCTAGTTTATTTTCGAATCTAATTTTTGATATTAGTGGTGTTTTTACCATTTTTTCAATAAGTGAATTAAGAAAATCGGCGCGATTTTCTTTGGTTGCAAAAATTTCATTATTATAATAATTTAGAAAATCTCACCCTGTAATTAAAGTTGAATTATTTTGACTAAAATTATCTATTGCAAAATAATCACTATCAGAAAATTCGCTTAAAACAATGTCATCACTAATTGAATTATCAAGGAAAGAATTACTTAAATTGAGCTGAGTTGTAAGGAAAAATTTGGAATTCTTATTAATATCAGCGGCAATTTCCTTTGAAAAATCAGAAGAAAACTGGGCAACAAAGGTTAATTTATAAACCCCAGGAGTTGCTGTTTTTACTAAATATCGATCAGTTATAATTTGATCTTTTACCAAATTTATATCATAGCGAGGTTTTTGAATACCACTTTCAGACTCAAAGTAAAAGCTTTTATTGCTAAAAATTTGCGAAATTGTCTCATCAAGGTTAAAATATTTACTAATAATTTCTCTAGCTTCATTCTCATTTTTTGCGGTATTAACTTCTTTTTGGAAATCTTCAACTGAAATTAGCCTTGTTAATTCTTTTTTAAATGAAAAATTAACCTCACTATCTGTGTAAGGTCTTAATTTCTTGAGCTGGTCTTCTGAGTAAGTTGAAAAATTAGAAAGTGAATAATCTGGAACATAATTATAAGCAACTTTTTGTTTAAATAAGTCAGAAATTGCTGTTTTATTATCATCTAATTTTTGTGAAACTCGCCAAAAAACTTCAAATGTTTGCTCATTATCATCAGGTTTGATATCAAAAATTTCTAGTTTGAAAGGTTTTCAATTATGATCGGTTGAAAAATTAACGGGAATGCTAGAGTTATTTGTCTGGTAAAAATCAAAAAAATCTGTTAAATCAATGTCAGTTTTTTTGGTGTTATCGTCGTTCAAAAGTTTCTTTTTTAGATCTAAATAGTCTGAATTAGCATTTAAATATTTATCCTTTATACTAATGAAAGAAATTGATTTTGCTTGGTTTTGCACATCAATTCGTGGGTTTTTTAGTTCTAAATTTGCAAAAACAACTAGCGGAACGGCAATAATTGCTCCACCAGCAATAGTGCTTAGCCCTAAAAGAAAAATATTTTTTTTAGTTAGTAGTTTTTTAGTGATTGTACTTTTCGTCACCTTTCCTCCTATTTATTCTATAAAAAATTTTAACAAAAAAAAAAAAAAAGGAAAGAAATTCCCAAAATAAGTGAATAAAGAAACTTTTTTGTAATAAAATTTTTTTAAATTTTTAAAATAATTACTTTTATCATAGGAAAGAATTTGTGAGCAAAGTCCTTAAAAGTGCAAAACACTAACCAACAAAAGTCTTGATTAATTAGGGATCTTGATTTTTATACGATAATTATAAAATAAGTTTTAAAGGACGAATTCATCCAGAATTAACTAAAAAATGAATTACTTATTACACAAAATTAACTATAAATCAAACAAAACTTATCTTGTTCTAGTTGGATTTTCATAATTTTCAGGATAAGTTCCGTCATGAATTTGTTGTAAAACTTGGTCTCTTAATTTAGGTTGGCCGGTATCTTTAAAAAATCGATTACCTTCTAAATTATAATAAATCATTGTTAGCATATCATTTAATTTTACGTTCGAAGTTGTATACCAATTTGTTCCACCTAATCAACTTTTGGATTCAACAGGATTACCTATTATATTATCGATGAAATTTTTATAATCGGTATCTTTTGTATTGTTTTTATTAGATTGTTCACCACTTTGTAGTGATGCACGGATTACTTCAGATGCAGTATAGGAAGACAAAAAACCACCGTAAAATGCTGAGGATCGAACTCAAGATCATTGCTGAGAAATTCTTGATTCGTATGTATAAAAAAGAAGGATTAGGACTAATCTATAAAGAAATCTTCCTTTTGGAGTGCTCTTAAAATTTTGAATTGATATTTTTGTCTTTGCGCTTTCAGAATACCATATTTTGTGAAATAACTTAGAAATTGCGTCTAATTGAGAATCTTTTCCCCCGGATCCATTATTTCCACCTGACCCACCAGATCCACCATTTCCGCCTGACCCACCATTTCCGCCAGATCCAAAAACTTCCTTTAATGAAATTCCGGTGTATTTTATTGTATTTAATTCATTTAGAATTGGAGAGTTATTATTTTTATTTGCAGAATCTCATTTTGGTGATGTGAGGAAAAGTGTATCAAAAAACTCGGCAAACAACTGTGTCGATATTTTTTGACCTTTTGGTGTATTTATTGATAAATTTGTCTCATTTATCAAGTTTTGGGTTTCTGTCTGCGAAGTTTCTTGGGTAGAATCGCCAATTTTTGGTTCAATTTTGACAACTAAATCAAGATTGAGAACTTTTGAAAGGTCTAATTTATTAAATAAGGTTTCAAAAAAACTTTTTGCTTGTTGGCTAGTATCTGATTTTTTAATTTCATCAACAATTTGATCCAGAATGCCAGAAATAAGGGGATTTTCAAGACCTAAACCAATAAATTCTCTTAAAAATTTTTTTAGCGTTTCTCTTGGATTTTCAATTGTAAAACCAGAATAATCCTTATTATCTAAATTTAGCTTTAAATATGAAGCAATTACGTCAATCACTAAATTAGAAAATTTATCATTTTTTACTAAAAAATGTACCACGTATCATAAATATGATTTTAAAAACTCACTATTATTTTGTACTTCAGATTGGTCCTGACTTTGGTTGTTTTGGGTTGATGGTTTATCATTTAAAAAATTAGCCAAAAGTGAAGAGAAAGTTTTTACACCTTTAAAAACCATTGGATTTTTATTTATATAGCTCAAAAGTCTAAAAATTAAAGCTTTGTTTGCAGAATCTGGTAAAAATTCCAACAACAATTCTTTGAGTAATGGCTCAATTTCCTGTCTTTTTTCTTCTGACAAATTGCTAAACAATGAAAAACTACTTACATCACCAATAGCTAAGGAATTAATTTTATCTTTAAAAAACTTAGATTGGAAAATTTTAGTTATAACTTTTCAAAGATCATTTTTTTCAGAGTCTTGAATTTTATTATAAACTGATGCAACTTGTTTAATAAGTTCAACAATAAATTCTTCGTTTGCAATTTCAGATTCTAAAAGCAAATTTAAATCTGAAGCTGAAAAATCACCGCTAGTGAACTTGCCTAAAATTGAAATAAACTTTGTAAGTAATGCATTATCTTTTGTATAATTTGGCTCGGATTTGGGCGAGATTATTTCGCTAGAAGCTGTTGGTGATGTAGAATTTTGGGCAACATTAGGTTCTGTATCACTAAAAAGTTGAGTTTTTGCTAGTTCTTCAGAAAAATCCTGACTTACATTAACGGTGGTTGCTTCGGGAATCAAAAGTTGCTTTGGATCAATTTCATTCTTGTAAAAATTATCAATGTTGTTCTGTATTATTTCCTTGACTAATTTAAAAAGTGGCTGGAATTCAGTTTTTTCGAATTTAGTTTCAAATATTTTTCCCGCTAGTTCACCAAAATTATCAATTAAAGTGTCATTTTTTTCATCTAATTTAACAATAAAATCACCAATAATTTTATTAAAATATTGTTTTTCAAATAATGTTTTAATAAGTGAAAAATTATCTAAAGGTTTTTGGATTTTTGCTTTTGCAACTATTTTAAAGTAGGAATTAAATAAATCTTTTAGTTCTGGTGATTTTAAAAATCAATCAAAAATTGGAAGAATATTGTCAAGATAGTCTTTCGGAACATTTTTTAGACCAGCACGAATTTGTTCAGAAATTGGGGTGCTACTAATAATTTCAGAAATCAAAGTTGAAATACTATCTTGTGTAATTTTCCCTTGATTTTCTCTATTATCTAAAGTATTTGTTTGCTCTGTTGAATAATAATTATTTGCAATATCGACACTAAAGCTGTCAAATAAAGTTTCAAGAACCGGTTTTTTAGGGGTAGAATTACCCGAAATTGCATCAAATATGATTGAAATTAATGCTTTTATTATTAATGGCGAATGAGTTTTTGTTTGATCATTAAAATCTAAAGTTGAATCTTTCAATTTTGAAAAAATATCACGAACTAAATCTAAAATTGTCTGAACTGAATTATCTGACAATTTTAAGTTGTACTCTTGCAAAATTATTTTTAAAAATTCAGAAATTGAATTTCAAGTTGAAGAATCTCCTAAAAAAAGTCTAAAAACCTCCTCAATTAGCGAAGTGTTTTCTTTGATAAAATTTTCAACTAGTGAATTAAAGTTTGGGTATAATACAAATTTCTTTTCGTCAAAAAAGTACTTAATAAGTTCAGAAAGTAATTTGTCAACTTGCTCTGATTCAAAAAAGTTTGTTAAAATGCTTAAAAGCGAATTTTGGATTTTAGGCTTGCTAAAAAAACTATTTTGGTTTAATTTTTCAAGAAGTTGTTTGTGTAAAAATGATTGTCCAAAAAGATTTTTGAAAAATGAAACTAAATTGCCATCTGGGATTTTAGTTTTAAAATCAAGACTTGCAAGATTTTTTAAAAGTTTGTAAATTGTTTCTTGACTAAAAAAATTATTTAAAAAGTATGATGAAAAATTTTGAAAGGATAATGTTTCATCAAGTGAAGCCATTTTGTGAGAATATTGTGCAATTTCAATTGCTTTTTGTTGTTTTTGGACCTCTTCAAAACGCAATTTTGCTGAATTATATTCGTCAAAATTTTCTTTAGTAAAAGCTTTAAAATTGTCTAAGGCTGCCTTTACAAAGGTAAAAATTAAATTATCAGTTGGGCTTGTATTGTCTTCTTTTCAAAGTAGATATTTATCTCGAAAATCTTGAAAAATTAGTTTAATTATTGATGTAAAAGTCTCGATTGATTTTTCATTTAATCCTTGTGAGCTTAATGAATTTGAAATTAAACTACTAAGATTGGTTAAAAATTCGCCATTTTCTACATTTTTGGCGATAAATTCGTAAATATTTTCCTCAAGTTTTGGCAAATTATTAGCTAAAAACTGAAAACCAAAACGATTTAAGTTGTCAATTTGCTGATATATGCTTTTATTTACTAAAAAATCATCAATGGCTTGATTTACAATGTCAGCCAGTGGTTTAAATGAATTTGAAGACAAAAAATCTTTAGCCGAATCTAAAAAGAATGAAAAACTGACAAAATTAGGGTTTGAATCATCAATAAAATTAGTTATGTCAAATTTTGTTAAAACTGGGTAGAATTTAGTGAGTAATTTTTTTAGTGAATCAATTTGGTTTTTACTCAAATCAAAACTTAGTAGTTCGTGAAATAAATCAAGTAAATTTTTGGAATCTTTAAAAAAAGATGAATAATTTGTATAAATTTGCTCTGAAAAAATTGAGGCAATATTTTCAGCGATATCAGTAGTTTTGATTCCTTTAATTACACCTAAGAAATTTTTTGCTGCTTGATCATTTAGTTTAGCCCAAACATTAGTGCGAACAACAACATCGGCAATTGAAACTAAAAGATTAACAATCGCACTCTGATCTGCCTCGTTCAAATTAAACTCAAAATTATCGTTAATAATTGACACTAATAATTTAACAGATCCATGATGTTTTAGTGTTTCAGAGATAAAATTGCGAATAAAAATAACATTATCATTGTCATTTTCAGGATTTTCTAAATAAGTGCGAATTATTTCGTGAAAATTCTGTGAATTTTTATATTCGCTTGATCGATTATGGTAGTCAGTAATTATTTTAGAAAATAATTTTCTTATTGAGTCAAAAGTAAAGACAACTTTTAAGTCTTCTTTATTTTTAAGGTCAATTTTGATAATGTTATTTATTAGCAAATCTTGGACTATTGTTTGGCCAAAAATGGATGAAAAAATTAATTCTTTAATTTTTTCAGGATTTTTATCGGCAAATTCAGAAGTTACAACAGTATTTAAAACATCAATTACTTGTTTTTCGTCAAAATCAGCAAAAATATAATTAACAAGGCCAGAAATTGTTGCTTTTTCTCAGTTTTTCTTGTCAATTACATCTTGAACATAAGTCTGAAAACGGTTAATAATTTTGCTAAAAAAGCCACTTGAGTAAATTTTTTGCAAAATTTCGGAAAAAGAAGCGCCTGATTTTTGGTTTTCTTGCCAAAAATCAGTTAAGATTTTTTGCACGCTTGAATTATTTTGAACGGCTAACTGCATAAAACGGCTTAAAAATGCGCCAAAATTATTATTTAGTATAACGTTTACAAAATTTTCTATCGGCGAGTCCTGAGGTTTTTTAACTTTTTGAGTGGTTAACTCTTCAATTTCAGAATTTTCTGAAATAAATTTTTCAGGTGAATTGTCGACCGTTAAAGCCCTCAAAATTTCTGAATTTTGACCTAAATTTAGAATTCGACGGTAATAATTAGCGTCTTTTTGGACATAATTTTCATCTCAGTTTAATTTAGTATTTGCTTCTTTTTTGAATTCTAGGTTTTGTTCAAAAGCTAATTTAAACAACAAATCCTGGGCCATTTTTTTATAACCCTTAGTTGATGGGTGTATATCTAGGTCATTTGTGCTGAATTCAGAGGTTTTATTTTGTCAAATTGATTCATTGTATAAATCAACATAATTTACTTTTTGGTTTTTTGCGGCTTTTTTGATTGTTGAATTCAAACGTTTTATTACTGAATCAGCATAATTTTCCGGAACACCAATTTCGTTAGTGAGCATTTTTTCAAAAAATTTAATGATTTTTGAAGATAAAGAATTATAGCCAACTAAAACTATTTGTAAATCAGGATTGATTTCTCGCAAACGTTGAATTAGTAATTGTAAATTTCTATAAATTTTTTGGTTTGCAATTTCAATATTTTGAGCAAATTCAAAATTTGCCTCACCTTTTGAAGCAAGTTTTTGCATCGGCTTAGCAATTGTGCGAAAATCAATGGATTCCATTAAATCATTTGCACCTAATGAAAGAGTCAGCAAATTAGAATCTTTGATTTTTTTATATAATTTTGGATAGCTATTTGAATTAAAATCACCAAAAACTTCACGAATCTGCTGTCCATATGGTGAGTCTAATTTTTTGTCTAAATGATAATTAAAATTAAAATGCGTCTTATCTGAATGTTTATAGAATTGATTTTCGGGATTAAGTAAGTAAAGTCAATCGCTAATTGTTGTTCAAGAAAGCGCTAAATTATCAAAGGATTTAAGTGCATTTGGTTTTATTTTTTGAATGAAACTGGCAAAAAAAGCTGGATATGAAAGTCCATTAATTTTGTTGTTTTCATCAATTTTTCCGCGGAGGTCAACAGAATAATCTCAATTAAAACCAGCAGAAATTGAATCACCTATTGATAAATAGTTAATTTCGTCTAAAAGTTTTTCAGTTTGCTGGTCTGAATGGGTTATTGGTATATTGATGTGCTCGGTTTTATCGCGATTTTTTATTCCAATCAAAGTAATTCCAGAAATGGCCAGAGATAAAGTGCCAAAACTTAAAAATATTTTGAATGCCTTAGTAAAATCAGGTTTGGAGATATTTTTTTTCATCATTTTACCCCACTTCTTTTTGTTATTCCAGATTTTTTTAATACAAATCGATTAGATTGGTCCAATTAGATAAGGAGCAAACTAGAAAAATTAAATTAAATTATACACTAAATTAACATAAAAAATCAGATAATTATCTTTTTTCTATATTTTATTTTAAATTGGGCTGTTATTTCTTTATAATTTGTTAATTTTTTTCAGAAAGATCCTTAATTTCTATTTCTTTTTTTGGTTTGCTCAAGATTTGTTTTTGCCACGGGGCTTGTCAAATTTTTTGCACATTTTACAAAGTTTTTTTTGTCAATTTCTTATTGAATTATTGTCATATAGACGTTTAAATTTGACTAAATTTGTCTAAAAAATGCAAAATTGGGATTTTTAAGTCTTTAGATTTAGCAATTTTGATGTATTTAGTTTTTTAACCCTTAATTTATATTATTTTATTTTGACACATCGTTTTTTGAATGGTCTGAAATTAATATATTAATTCATCAAATATTTTTAATTATTATTTGATATGAAAAAACTCCGCGGTTAACGGAGTTTTTTCATATGGTGGAGGTGCGGGGATTCGAACCCCGATCCAATTAAAATAATTTAGTGGAGTCGACAGTTTAAACTAAAAAATCTAATTATAAAGGTATAAAAATATAATAATTTATAAAAAAGAATAAGAATTAAAGAATAAGTTAATAAAAAGAATAAGAATTAAAGAATAAGAATTAATAAATCAAAGGAGTTAAATAGTCCTGTATTTTAAAATGTATTCGAAAACCAAAAACAAATATTTACTAATTATTTTAGTATTTACAGGGAAAACTTAATATATTGAATTAAGGAAGATATATTATGTTATTTATATTATCGAAATAAAAAACTGATAGGTTTTATTATGAATTAAAGTGTTGCAAAATTTAATTGGGTATTCATCATTGCGTAATTAAATGTTGCATAGTCTTTAGCTTTAATTGAATCTTTTGCGTTTAGATTTACATGGTATTATGGTCTACCAAACCACTGCATCCAAAAAATTTTTTTAATTGTCAAAACCAGAGTCACCCCCATTTATGTTATACCTATTTCAAAGTATTTATAGAAATAGGTATAACACATTATAACATATTTTTTAATTACTATATAAAAAAAAAAAAAAAATATTTTAACTACATGGATTCAAAATTGATACTAACTAATATGTTTTTAGATTATAAATTGGGGTTATTTTTATTAATTTTGTCAATTTTTTCGGTTATTTTAGTAATTTTAAATGCATCAATTTTTTGTGTTAAATTATTTAAATAGGTTTCGACAATTTTATTAAGGTTCTCTTGAATTTCGCCAGCATCTTTGATAATTCTTTCTGCTAATGATCTACTTCTTTCTGCTTTAGTGTTAATTTTGTTTATTGATGCTTTTAGTGTTTTTTCTTTTCATTCATCAAACTTTTGAATGATTTTACTTGTTTCTTCAAGACTTTGACTTTGAATCTCTAATTTATTTTCTTTTAGAATTATTGATTTTAAAAGCATTAAAAGTGCTAAATAAAAATGCGGACGGCAAATGAAAATTTTTTCATAATTAGGGGCAACATCAATTGTAAAATATTTCTCAGGCTCGAGTTCTGTTACTAAAATTGCATAACTAGCTTTTTTCTTTATACGGTCTGCCTCAATTTTTTTGAAAAAATCTTTGTTTTTTTGTTTTCCAGATTTTTCTTTTGATTCAGATTTTGCTTCTAAAATGATTTTTGTTTCAACATTGCGACTTTGATCATTAATTGTAAAAATAAAGTCGGATTTTGTTGCTTTTTCTCCTGGTTCATCCTTAATATTTACAGTATCTTTTTTTAGTTCAACAACAACTGAATCATTGTCATCTTTACCAAAAGGGAAAACGTCTCTATACCTTTCTAAAATTCAGTTTTCAAGATTTTCTCCTATTTGTTTTGAACTAATATTTTTATATTTATATTTATTTAATTCATCATTTAGGTCGTTTATTTCGGTATCTTTTGCCTTAAGGGAGTCTTCATATCATGTTTTTGCATCAGCAATTCTTTTTTCTTGTTCTTCAGTTATTTCTTTTCGCAATTGTTCTCGCAATTGTTTCTCAGTATCTTGCTTAAATTGCTCATTTACTTTAGATTGAGCAAGTGAAAGATCTGCTTCCTTTTTCTTAATAATGTTATCCTGGTTTTCTTCCATACCTTTAATTTTTTCTTGCAATTGTTTAATTGTCCCTTCCATTTCAGCAATTGCAACTTCTTTTTGAGTAATTTCTTCCGAATGTTTTAAACTTAAGTCTGCTTTTACCTTATCATTTTGGCCTTTTAATTTTCCAATTTCCTCTCTAAGATTTTTATTTTCCTCTTTTATTTTTTTAATTTCAAGATCATTTGCATAAATATCGTTGCGGATTTGGACAGTATATTCACTTAATTTCTTTTTTGTTTGATCGTCTATATAATTTTGAACTTCACTTACAAGGGAAAATCAATCACCTTTTTTGGCATCCTCTAGAAGTTGGTATGTTAGTGTTTCTTTATTAATTAATTTGACTTTTATTTCATTGTTTTTCTTTATTTCCATAACAAATTAATTTTAACACATATTTAAAAATAGGCAAATTTTACAAATTGAATAAAAAAATTAAAAATGTGGTATAATTAAATTTTAGTTAATTTAAGAACGACCTTAAATTAAAATAGTCAAACTAATTATCTTGAAATGAAAATTAAAAAGAAATCAAAAGAAATTCACTTTGCTGAATGGGATCAAATATTAGATTTAACTCAAAGTCAAAAAAATAATATTTTTTCAAATTTTGATTTTGATGATAAAATAAGTTTTGACTTTCACGGTTTAGACACTCAAAAAACAGTAGCAATTGTTGAAAATTTAATGTTTGAATTTAGAAAATCCAATAAAAAATGTATAAATCTAATTTGTGGCGTTGGTTTAGGACATGTTCGTGAGCAAATTTTGGATAATTTATCATTTTATTCTAACGAATTTCTAATTGGATTTGAAAATCAAGGTCTAATTCGTGTTTGCAAAAAGTAAATTTTAGAAAAAACTAAAATTTTGTTAAAATTTGTTTTTATTTAAATTCAAATGAAGTCAATCCAATTTTTAGTCTAACGGTTGGACTAAAAATTGTTGTTAGTTTGAAAATCATTTTTATAATAAATAATTCATTTTTATAAATTTAGAATTTATTATCTTTTAAAAAATATAATATTTGATAATTATGACAGGAAAAATATGTCACTAACTACTAACCCAACGCGTTTTTTTGGTCTTGGCGGAATGCAAGAAATCGGCAAATCAACCCTTGTAATTGAAGATAATTATGATATTGTAATTATTGATGCTGGTATTAAATTTGCTAACCTTTTTTCAACAGGAATCAAAGGAATGGTTCCAAATTACCAATATCTTTTAAAAAATCAAGCAAAAATTCGCGGTATTTTTATCACCCACGGCCACGAAGATCATATCGGCGGAATTGTCTACCTTGTTCAAGAAGTTCCAATTAAAAAAATTTTTGCCCCAAAAATTGCAATTGAATATTTAAAAGCCAAATTTGTTGACCATAAAATTAAAAGGGAAATTGAGTTTGTTGAAATAAAAAAGGACGATGTCTATCATTTTCAAAGTTTTAAAGTTGACTTTTGAACAGCTCAGCACTCAATTCCTGATGCCTTTGGTGTTCGGGTAACTTCAAGACATGGTTCAATTATGTGTACTGGCGATTTCAGGTTTGACTATACACCAATTGGAAATTACACAGATTTTGATAAACTAAAACAAATCGGGAAAAATAATCTGACAGTACTTTTTTCAGATTCAACTAATGCAATGCGGCCAAACCATTCTCCCTCTGAACGGGACATTCTTGCTGATATTGAAATGCATATGCGTGCTGCAAGTCGAAAAATTATTATTACGGCATTTGCATCAAACTTAACAAGAATTAAGGCACTAATTGAAATTGGAATTAAATTAGATAAGAAAATTCTTGTCTTTGGAAGATCAATGGTAAATGGGATTAATATTGGTCGGCGTTCTGGCTATATTAATGCTCCTGATGAGGCTTTTCTTGGTAAAAATTTATCAGGTGTTGAAGAAAATCAGATGCTAATTTTAACAACTGGATCCCAAGGTGAACAACTAGCTGCTCTTGACCGAATGTCAAATAAAAAACACCCTAAAATCAGTATTGAACCGCGTGATATGGTCATTTTTTCTTCATCGCCAATTCCGGGAAACAAAATTAAAATTGAGCATTTGATTAATCGACTTTATAAATTAGGGGCAATTATTAAAGAAAACGGGCCTGATGGTTATCTTCATACTTCAGGACATGCTTATAAATCTGAGCATGAAAAAATTTTCCAACTGACAAAACCAAAATATTTTTTCCCGTATCATGGCGAATACCGAATGGCGCTTGCTCACTCTCAGACAGCAATTGAATCTGGAGTCAGTCCAAAAAATGTGATAATCCCGGATAATGGTGAAGTTTTTGAAATTGTTAACCAAGAAGTTCGCAAAACCAAGAGAAAAATTCCGTGTGAGCCTATTTATATTGATGGAGATACAATTTCCCGTGATAATTCGCGGATTATAAATGAACGTCAATGCATGCGTGAAAACGGTGTTGTTTTTATTTTTGTTCCTTTTGATAAAAAAAATAATGAAATTAAAGGTAGAATTTCGATTATTACAAAAGGTGTCTTTTCTATTCGAACAGGAAGTCCAATTATTGCTGATATTAGGCGAATTAGCTATTCATCAATTCGCTTTTTTGTGCAAAAAGATCCAAACTGATCAATGCCTCAAGTAAAGCAACTTTTAAAAAATAGATTGGGTGCATATTTCCATCGGTCAAAACGTTGAAATCCGGTTATTTTGTCAAAATTTATTTTTGTTGACGAAAAATTTGATTTTTTAGCAAACTATGAACAAAAAGAGGCAGAAAAATTTGTTGACTATAAAGCAGACCAGACAAAATTGGCAAGCCCAGTTGACAAAAAAGTCGCAAAACCAAGTCCAAATAATAAGTCATCAAGCACAAATTCACAAAAAAGTGGCAACTCAAGCGAAAAAACAGCTGTTAAGCCGAATAATTCAAGCAAAAAAAATCTAAATTATTATAATATCCCAAAAAGCACAGATGAAAAATTAAGCAAACCAAGTCAAAAAAATATTCCAAATAAAATAACAAAAAAATCATTAAATTCGCAAAATATTGTAAAAAATGAGGCTCAGACTAACTTAAATCAGGAAAAAACTTTTGCTAATGGCGAGTCTTCTCAAAATAAAAAAACACGGATTATAAGAAAAAAACCTGATTATTTGACAGCAAATTCAGCCAATTCTGGAGACAATTTAAACACAAAAAATATTCAGCCAAAATTTAGAAAAAATCAAAATACAGCGAATTCTAAACAATTTTTTGCAAAAAATATAAAAGAAAATCCTGTTGCTTTTTCAAAAAATACTGATAGTGATAATTTTGAAAACTTAAATTATAATAATAAAAAATTTAATAAAAACAGTAAAAATTTAAATCAAAATTTTGTTAAAAAGCAAACTGTACGCTTTAACAACACTAAAATGTGCCCGGTTTTTTACCCTAAAAGCCCTGATTCTACCCAAGCAACTTTTCATAAAAAGCCACTAGCAATCAAAAAAAATTATAAAAGCCAAAATTTGAATGATAAAATTGGCAAACCTGAAAATTCAAAACCTAAACAAACAACAGAAAGCAATTAAGAAATGTTAAAAAATAAAGACACGCATAATTTTATTTACATCAAAGGTGCAAGCGAGAACAATTTAAAGAATTTTGACCTTGTAATTCCTAAAAATAAATTAGTTGTCTTTACTGGGGTTTCAGGATCAGGAAAGTCATCTTTAGCCTTTAATACAATTTATGAAGAAGGAAAACGGCGTTATATTGACTCTTTGAGTTCATATGCACGACAATTTTTAGGCGGAACTAAAAAACCAAAAGTTGAAGCTATTTACGGACTTTTGCCAACAATTTCTGTTGAGCAAAAAACAAGTCATAACAATCCCCGTTCAACTGTTGGAACAATTACCGAAATTTATGACTATTTTCGGCTTTTATTTGCTAAAATCGGTAAGCCTTTTTGCCCTAATCATAAGGCTGAAATTGTTCCGCAAAAAATTGTCAACATTTTAAATTCAATTTTGTCGCGGCCAAAAGGAACTAAAATTGTGATTATGGCGCCTGTTGTTCAATCTGAGCGCGGATCGCACCGAAATTTAATTGAAAATCTTAAAAATCAAGGTTTTTTGCGACTTAAAATTAATGATGTTACATATTATCTTGCAGATGAAATTAACCTTGATCCAAAACAAAGACACACAATTTCTGTTATTATTGATAGATTTATTCTTGATGATGATGAAGAAACTAGACTTCAATCTTCACTTGAACTGGCTTTTCAAATGGGAAAAGGAATTGCACTTTGCGAGTTTGATGATTCTGAAGTAGTTAGATTTTCAAAATTACAGGCTTGTCCTTTAGGTGATTTTGAAATGCCCAGTCTAGAAAATCGACTTTTTTCATTCAATTCACCTTATGGAATGTGTAAAACTTGTAAAGGATTAGGGACAAATTTAGAGGCTGATTTTGATCTTGTTGTTCCTGATAAAAATTTGTCTATTAATCAAGGTGCCATAAAATACTTTGGAAAATCGATAAATACAAAATCACTAGAATGGCAAGAGTTGCAAATTTTGCTTGAGTATTTTGAAATTTCACCTGATAAAAAAATCCACGAACTTACTAAAAAAGAGCTTGAAATTATCAATTATGGCTCAAAAGAATCAATAAATTACTCCTTAGTTTCCGAAAGTGGAAAAAGATATGATTATTTTCGCCCAATTGAAGGTATTTTAAGTCGAATTCAGCGTAAATTTTGGGACACAACAAGCGAAGATCTTCGTCTTTGATTTAAAAAAATGATGTCTGAATTTTTGTGCAGCGCGTGTCAAGGAGCTAGACTAAATAATTATGCTCTTGCGGTAAAAATTGAAAATTATAATATTTTTGAATTATCACAGCTGTCTATTAAAAATCTAATTGAGTTTTTTAAGAACTTAAATTTATCTGATTTTGATCAACAAGTTTCTAAATTAATTCTTTCAGAAATTCGCGATCGGCTTTCTTTTTTAGATAATGTTGGACTTTCATATTTGAATTTAAGCAGGTCAGCGGCAACACTTTCTGGAGGAGAATCGCAAAGAATTCGGCTTGCAAGTCAAGTAGGATCGCAATTAACTGGGGTACTTTATGTTCTTGACGAACCTTCAATTGGATTACATCAAAAAGATAATGACAGATTAATTACAACTTTGAAAAAAATGGTTGAAATTGGTAATAGTTTAATAGTTGTAGAGCATGATCTTGAGACTATTTTAGCTGCTGACTATTTAGTTGATATAGGTGCTAATGCTGGTGAAAACGGTGGATATTTAGTTGCTGTCGGAAAACTTGAGGACATTGAAAACGAACCAAAATCAATTACAGGGCAATTTTTAACTAATAAATTAGCAATTCCAGTTCCTAAAAAACGTCGCAGTGGCAATGGTAAATTTATAATTATCGAAAAAGCAAGAGAAAATAATTTAAAAAAAATCAGT
This sequence comes from Mesomycoplasma ovipneumoniae, assembly GCF_038095975.1. Taxonomy (NCBI): domain Bacteria; kingdom Bacillati; phylum Mycoplasmatota; order Mycoplasmoidales; family Metamycoplasmataceae; genus Mesomycoplasma; species Mesomycoplasma ovipneumoniae. Next base: position 780,178 of record NZ_CP146003.1, read on the forward strand.
ATAAACATTCCTTTAGGTAAATTTGTTGTTATAACAGGGGTATCAGGTTCAGGTAAATCAACATTGGTCAATCAAATTTTGGTTAATGGGATTGCAAAACACCTTGGTGCGACAAATATTCGTGTTGGAAAATGTGATGAAATTAGGGGACTTTTTAATATTGACAAACTAGTTGCTGTCAATCAAAGTCCAATTGGAAGGACACCTCGCTCAAATCCAGCAACATATACATCTGTTTTTGATGATATTCGCGAGATTTTCGCAAACACCGAGCAAGCAAGATCGCTTGGATTTTCTAAGTCAAAATTCTCTTTTAACTTGCAATCCGGAAGATGCGACAAATGTCAAGGCGATGGGCAAATAAAAATTGAAATGCATTTTATGCCCGATATATATGTTTTATGTGATAACTGTCAAGGAAAAAGGTATAAACCTGATGTTCTGCAAATTCGTTTTCACGGTAAAACTATCGCAGATATTCTCGAATTAACAGTCTCAGCAGCACTTGAGTTTTTTAGTAACTGGCCAAAAATTGTAACAAAATTGCAAACTTTAGTTGACGTTGGTCTTGGATATATAAAATTAGGTCAGTCAGCCACAACACTTTCAGGCGGCGAGGCTCAAAGAATTAAATTAGCGACATTTTTACAAAAAAAACCAACAGGAAAGTCACTTTTTGTTCTTGATGAGCCAACAACAGGGCTACATAATTATGACGTTGCAAATTTAATTAAAGTACTTGATAGAATAGTGGATAATGGCGATAGCGTCGTGATTATAGAGCACAACTTGGATGTAATTAAAGTTGCAGATTATATTATTGACCTAGGTCCTGAAGGCGGACAAGAGGGAGGAAATATCGTTGCAAAAGGAACTCCGGAGGCTGTTGCAAAGGTAGAAAAATCCTACACTGGCGCTTATTTGAAAAAGATTTTAAACGTTAAATAAGCCCCTTAATAGAAAAACCACCAAAAAGTATTTTGGTGGTACAGTTTTTTGCTTTAACTACAACTGCAAAGTCAGAGAAGTTCATTTGAGCGGTTTGAACATAACCAAAGCATACCATACCTAAAAAGGTAGCTCAAAGGTAATTATACATTATTTTTAAAATTTAAAAAATAATTTTTTTTTTTTTTTTAGAGCAATTTTGATGATGTCAAATTGATAAAGCAACTATCAAATTTTTAGACTGGATTTACACAGCCAATATTCTTGCTGGTGGTAAAAGAATGCCAACTTGAGACTATATAATATTAAAAAGTGATTATTTTTTACTTTTTGGTTAACAAAATGAAAATTTAATAGAAAAATATAGCAATACTTGCATAATTATTTTGTTATAATTTTATTTGCTTACTACTTTTTTAATAAAAAATAGGAGAATATTTGAAAGTAAAATTAAAAATTTTCATAGGTTCTAGCATGATACTAGCTCCTATATCTTTTTTGGTTGCTTGTAAAGTTCAAAGTAATAATGATGATAAAATCCTTTTTAAAGCTTCTCAAGGTTTGCCAAGACCATTTATGCAAGCTTTGACAGGAAAAAATCAATTGGTAACATATTATAAAAAAATCTTGAAAAATGATCAAGATTTTTTGGCACTTAAATCTCAAGTTAACCAAGAAAATCTTAAAAAACTAAAAAAATTAGAGCAAAAATATTTGCAAGAAATTAATATCCGACAAAACAAAAAAGGAATCAGTGTAAAACAAACAGACAGTAGTAAGATTCACTGAAATCCTTATTTAAAAACGATCAATTTAGAAAATTCAGTTATTATTTGGCTGAAATCAATATTGAATTTTCTTAAATCACAAAATACTAGACTTGTCTGAGAAACTAAAAACAAAAGTATAGCACAAATTTCTAACAAAATTAAAGATGGCTTAGTTCAAAATACTGGGCTTAAAAATCCAATGATTACTAAAAGCAATAAAATTCTAGAACAATTGACGGTAGTACAAAATCTACTTATTAGTCAAAAAAGTCTATAAAAATAGACACTTTTTATGAAAAATGATTAACTTATAAGGTTGGCTAATGACAAAATTTGAAATGCTTTCTGTCTTTTGAAATACTAGAGTTGCCTTTATTGAGTTTTTAGGATCACTGCTTTTAATATTTTTCTTTTTGACATCAAAACATATTGTACATCAACTAAAGTCAAATATTTTTGTTTCAAGTTTTCTCTATACTCTTTCGTTTTTTTCAGCACTTTTTATCGCGCAAGCAACTTCTGGATTTTTATCAAATTCAGATATTAAACCCTTTTTAATACCACAAATTGTCATATTTGAATCAATTATCAAAGGCCTGACAAATTCTTTTACAGGAACATTACTTTATCAGGGTTATTTTTACATTTTTGGCAGTCAAATTTTAGGCGTTATTTTTGGTTATTTGGCCTTCTTTTTATATACAAAAATGGTGAAAAACATCACAAAATATAAAGAAGATTTTCACAAAATAGTTATGGTCGAAAAAGCACCTAAAATTGTTACTTATTTACAAAAAGAGATCTTTTTTGGTTCATTATTTGTCTCTATTTTAATGAGTGTTCCAAGAATTCCTTTTAGCGCAAATTTAACTTTATTTGATCATCAGATTGTTTTATTTATCTTGTTGCTATTTTTCTTTATTATTAACACCAATACCGGTTTTATCAATTTTAATTTATGGTCAACTTTAGTGATCATACCTTACTTAGCAATAAGAAAAGTTAATAATTTTAATATTAGACTTTATTTGTGGCAAATCATTATTAACGTACTGACAACTATTTTAATACCTGCGATTTTAAGTCTAATATTTTTAGGCATTGCCAGTTCTTCAAACTTAAGTTTCAATTTATAAAATCTAACAAAGGAAAGAAAATGTTTAGAAAAAAATACAAAAAACTATTTTTAGGTGTACTAACTTCTGCTTTGTCCGTCTCAGTTGTTATTTCTTGTGGAATAACCAATGACGCTAATGTATTTACGAGTTCTACTAATTTAGAGTTAAACAAAAACAACCCTTACTATTCAATTTATGAGCCACAATTTAATATTGATTTGTTTAAAGCGAATAATTTAGAACAATTTTTAACAGCAGAGTTTGCTAAAGTGCCTTATCAAGTGCAAAATTCTAACTCCAAATTAATTAACATTAATCAAGACTTTCAAGTATCACATATTTCAGACTTACAACAAATTAATTCTAGCAATCAAATAGTTCAACCAACTGTTGAAAATAATACTTTAACTTTAGATCAAGCAAAAGTTGAAATCAAAAATTTCAAGCAAAATAAATTGGCAAATCGCTTTATCAAATTAAATTTAGATGTGCAAGGCCTAGAATCCAAAGCTAAACAAATCAATATGGACTTAAATAATTTCTATTATGAAATAAACTATAATCAAATTCAAGAAAATAATGATGACACAAGAATTTTAGATATTCCTATCACTATTAGATATTATAATGCCGATGACAAACAAAACCCTTATAAACGAGAAAATTTCATTACAATTTATAAACAAATTAGTGGTTTTGCTCCAAATAAAGCAAAGCAAGATAATATTAATAAAGCCAAAATGATTAGTAAAATTAACTATAAAAATAAGGCTAATGTTTCTATTTATAGCGCTCTAGAAAATTTAAATTCTAAAGAAGAAATCAAAGGTGAGACTGATACTTTAATTAGAACTAAATATCTTGATAAACAGCTAAAAAATATTGATTTGTTTACAGTAGAAATTCCTGAAAATACTAAAAGTCAATATTATCTAAAAGATGCAAAGCTAGGTGAAGATCTAAAGTCTATTTTAGTTACTGTTGTGACAACTACAGGCAGTGGACAAAATGCTTACAGTACAGAAAAAGTCTATAAAATTAAAGACTTTAAGCAACTGGATCAACAAGAAGTCCAGCAACTATTTAAAAAATATCTAAAAGTTCAACTCAAAGGTGGAATTAGTTTTTTTAACTATGATTTTGCCAATGTCAATAAAGATGATTTTGTAACTAATTTTGATCAAAATAGCTTTTTTGATATTAAAATTAATATTTTAGAAAAAACTAACGATACTAGTTTAGCTCCATACACAACTAAGGCTAAAATTAGCTTTAAATCAAAAAGTTCTATTTTCCAAGATTTTGATATTGACGATTTTAATATTGGAGTGCCAAAATTTGTTCCTTTATTTGATTCATCAACCTCATTATTAAATAAAAATCAAATTTTTTCACCTTATAATGCTTCAGTTTATATACCAGAATTAGAAAGAAGAAATATTGGCGAAATCAGTAACAGTATTAACGAAGAGAGTAAATCTTTTGTGACTTCTGGTGGTTACAAAGAATTTCGTACTTTCTACACTGATAATAAATTAACTCAGGCCGTTCACTATGGTGAAGATGTCTTAGTACCAAGTGGTCTACCGCTAAAAACTTTTTCAAAATCAAAATTACTAGGGGCTTACTACTTACCAAATCAAGGGGCCGCTGAAGGAATTGGAACTACCGTTGCATTACAAGTTGATGTTAAGGACTTAGAAATTAGCCAAGAAATTAAGGACAAATATTTGCGTAATGTAGATGCTGTTGTTTTCTTTTTTATCCACCTAGACAATAATACACTTTCACTTTTAGGTCAAACAGCACAGGTTGAACAAGGTAATAAAAATACTTCAAGAATAGCAACTTATCTAAAAGATGCTAGTCCGATTAATCCAAAAGAATTAGAAAAAAATACTACTTTTGGTACAATTGGACAAATGACTAACAATGGTGGTTGATCACCGCACGTTCACATCGAAGCTTATCCAATTCGATATGAAATCAAAAATGGTAAAAAAGTATTTGCCGAGAAATTTTTAAATCAGAAATATTTGCTTGAACCACAAAGAAATATTAGAATAGCACCAAACCGTATTAATAAATATATCAATGTAGACGAGCAAAATAAGCAAATTATTAGCTTAACCAGTCTTAAAGCTGCGGGTGTACAAATTGATCAAAGCAAAGACATTAACTTAGTTGATAATAGTGGAAAAGATACTAAAAAGCTTGACACACAATTTAAGGGCTATAAAAACAGAGATTACACTAAATCAATCGAGGATTTATTTATTAGAAATCAGGCATTAGATCCAAATATATTTTTCCAATTTCGTGATGATAAATCCTCGCGAGTAAGACTGGATAACTTATTTACAAAGGCAAAACAAAATAGTTAAAAACTAAAAGATAAAAACACAAAGTTCGCTGTTGAATTTTTATCCCGAGTTCCCCGTTTAATGTGATAATCTTAAAAAAGTGTCTGTTTTTTGGGCACTTTTTTAACTTTTTTGGCAAACCCAGAAAAAATAACTATCAAAGCAAAAAAACTAAATTTTAAATCTACCACTCATGAATCCAAAATCTACTTATTGATAAAATAAGGCAAACTAAAAAAGGCTAAATTTTAACTTAAAAGCAAAATTATGAAATGTTTAAACTACCTTTTTTAGTTAAAAGCTGACAAAAACAATAAAAAAATACAACTACTATTTAAACTCAATGCAAATAGAAAACTCGTTTTTATTTAAATTGAGCCTAAAAAAACATATGAAGTTTTGAAAGAACAATAACCAAAATCCTTAAATTTATAGATTTCTAAACGGGTAAATTTAAGACATTCCATCATATTTAAAAATATAATGGATAATTCGAGCTAACTGATTTTTTTATGCAAAAAACATTACTAATTCCCCCTTAATTCTAATTTCAAAATTTATTAATTATTCTTAGTGACTCAATTATAGCAAAAAATTTTTTTAAACCAAACATTTTTTTTTCTTTTTGCAAACGGTCAACTTTAAAATAATAAAAAGCCCCTCTGGCTGAAACTCAAAGGGGCTTTTTATCTAAAAACCCACAAATTCGTGGGTTTTTAGCTTCAAATTTTAAAGAAAAAGTTATGAATTAAGGTATTTTGAAAAATCAACTTTTTCAAGGATGGCGATTATTTCTTCTTTTGATGTAGCTTTAATAATTTTGTCAATATTATCAACATCTTCAAAAGCGGCAACTATTTGGGGCAGGGCAACTGCGGTGTGAATATCAGCACTTGTTGCTCCAAGAGTTATTAAAATTTGAACAGGACGGCTGTCTTGGTCAAAATAAAAAGGCTTATCAAAAACCACAAGTGAAAAACAGTCTTTAAATACGTCTTTTCCAGCTTCAGCATGAGGCATTGCCAAAAAAGGTGCCAATATATAATAAGGTCCGTGTTCGATTGTTGAGTTGACTATTGACTCAACATAATTTGAGCTTATTAAATTTTTTTCAATAAGCGGCTTGCATGAGATTGCAATTGCTTCTTGCCAAGTTTGGGCTTTTTGATTAATTAAAATTGAATCATTCTCAATTAAATTTGTGAGTAAATTAACTGACATAAGATTTTCTCCTAAATCAAAAAAAGATAAATCTAAACAAGTTGCTCAAGAACTGGACTTAGTGCGGTTTTAATTTCATTTTCGTCCATTAAATTAGTTACACCAACAATTTTAGCTTTTTGGTTTGGATTAAACTCACTAACAAGATGTTTTGAGGCGATAATTATATCTACTGAATTGGTTAGCCCTTTTGACTGACCCATTGAAAGAGCCTCAACAGAAGCTTCAACCCCTAATTCCTTTACTATTTTTTGAACTTTCAACTTAATTATCATTGAAGTTCCCATTCCATTTCCACATGCAGCAACAATTTTTAATGACATAATTACTCCTTTTTTTAGTACAAACAGACAAACAAAAATAATTTTTAATGCTATTTTAAAATTATATAACAATTTTGCAAAAAGCAAATAAAAAAATCTCTTGTGTTTCCCAGTTTGATGGCAAAAATTCACTTTTTATTGAATAAAAATATGCAAAAAATACCCGGATTTACAGGTATTTTTGATGTAAAAACCTTAATTTGATTATTTTAAATTTAACCCTCTACAAAAAAAAAAAAAAAATGTTTGGCTTAAAATAAAATTATGTTATAATAAATCTCACTAAGAATGAATTAATAAATTTTGTATTGAATTAAGGGGGACTTGTTATGTTTTTTGTCTAAAAAAATCAGAAAACGCGAATTATCCATTATGTTTTTAAATATAATGGAATGCCTTAAATTTACCCGTTTAGAAATCTTAAAAATTTAGGGATTTTGGTTATTGTTCTTTCAAAACTTCATATATTTTTTTAGGCTCAATTTAAATAAAAACGAGTTTTCTTTTTACATTGAGTTTAAATAGTAGTTGTTTTTTTTATGATTTTTGTTGTTTAGCCAATAAATTTATTTTTGCCAGTGTCTTAAAATAGGTAATTAACTTTTGCCAAAAAAGTTAAAAAAGCCCACAAAACGGGATACTTTTTAAGATTATCTCATCAAACTGGGAAGCTCGGGTATTTTAATTTTACAAAAAAGCGAATAAAAAAATCCCGGTTTTTGTTAGAACCGAGATTTTTTATACAAAAAGTATAAAAATTTGAAAAACTAAATAATTAGGCCTCTTTTTGAACTAAATCAACATTGACTTTGAGTAATTTTTGCAGTCATGTTTTTTTAGTTTGTTTTGTTGAGTCAACGCCTTGGGCTAAAAGAATTAGGCCAATCATTCCAACAAAAACAGTAATTCATCCTAAAACATAGTGGAATTGACCGATAATTAGACTAAGTCCGAAGAAAAGGTTTCAGTCACCCATTCCTAAAAATCCGGTTGTAACTGGATTTTGAAGAACTGGATTTCCAGCATTATCTTGAAGAACAGGAATTCCAACATCGACAATATTTTGCACCAGTTTTAGACCAAATGAAATTACAATAATTTCAAAAAATCCTATAATTGCCGGAACAATAAAGGCTGCTCTTCAACCTCCAGAGGCATTAGCATAAACTCCCATTGCTCCTGAGTTGAAAAATAGTGTAATAAAGAGTGGAATTGCAACTAAGGAATAATTATTTCCTGGAATTGCAGCAAGTCCGACAGTAATAAATACGGCCAAAAATTGTCCGAAAACGCCGCCAAGGAATCCGTAAGTAACGGCATTAATTGAAAATCCATAAGTAGCGGCAATGTCAACAGCAACAACAGCACCAGGAATTACTTTTTCAGAAATTCCATGGAAAGACTGTTGTAATTCAGTAACAAACATTCGAACACCAGTCATAATTGCAATTAAGGCAGCAATCATTCTGAGTACTCCACCAAAAATTATGAGAACAAAGTTTGCGCCACTATATGATCCATTTCAAGTAGCTCCGATTTTCTCTGCAGCCCCAGTAAAGCCACTGTAAGTAGAATTAATGGTACTTTCTAATCCATGGTATCCAATAATTATCGCAAATAAAATTGCAAAGAGAAATAGCATAATTATTGTTTGGGTAAAAATATTGTCTTCAAAAATTTTGAGTGACTCAGGTAGTTTACGATTTTCAGCACTGTGTTCTTTGTTTCCAAAAAAGCGACCCATTTTGTAGCTAGTAAATAAAGTAAGCATTTGTTGGTGACCAACGGCAAAACCAGCATTTTGGGTGACAAGGTTAGTTATTTTTAGCGTTGCAACCGATGAAGTTGCCCAGTAAATTCCTAAAAACAGACCTGAAATAAGTACAAGTCCGACCTGAGATCCGGTAGAAATTGCCCCATCATCAAGAAGCGGAATTGAACGGAATAAAATTACATATAAAAGTGCGGTAACAATTGTTGACTGCTGGAGCATAATATGTCCGGTAATCACAATTGAATTTGTGTTAGTAAACCTTTTTGCTAAAACCATTAAAATATTAACAATAAAAGCAGCAATGAAGGTGAATGATGCTAAGGTAAGAAAGTTATTTGCTTTTCCAAAGCTTGTTTGAAGAAAATTCTCAGCAGAAGTCCAACCTAAATAAGGATCAAGCGGAACAACACCACCGGATTTAATATCTCCAATTGCGCGAAAAACTGGAGCAGCCAGACCAACTAGAATACTTGCTCCAATTCCTAAAAGGAAAACTCCAATAGCTGTCTTGAGCGCCCCAAGAAATGCATCGCGACCACCACGGCCTAAAACAAGATAACCAACAAGAACCAAAGATCCAAGCAAAAGTGGATTTTGTCTTAAATAGTTATCAAGATAAACTACTCGAACAAGAAAAACCAAGGCGGTTGAAAAACTCTCGCCATTATGACCCATTCGAACACCGAGGGTGATCCCGATAATTAAAAGGTTAACAAACAAGAAAATAAGTAGGCCAAAAAGTAATTTATTATTTTTTTTACTAAGCGACATTTTATTTCCTTTCTTAAAATTTTTTTAAAATTTTAACTAATAAATAGTTATTTAGAATTTAAAATCGCTAGATTTTAAAGGTTTTTTTGAGTTCCAATATGTACTCAGGAAGAATTGACGGATCAAATTTTCGCGGCTGATCAAAGGTCAATATTTCCGCTGGATTGTTAATCAAAATATCATCAATTGCTTCTTGACTAACACCAACTTGTCTTAAAAGTGGAATAAACCGATCAAAAAGATAAGCAAATCCATGGCTCATTTTCCCTTTTAGCATTCCGTAGTTTTTTTGATATAAAACCCGTCCTGCATCAAGCGATAAAGTTATATGCTTTTGGAGACCAAGATCAACTAGGTATTTAATGTTTTCAGCCAGAGTTGCATCAGTATAATACTTAACACGATCAGGACCATCAAAACACAAAGTTACACCTAATTCCTTAATTATTTTTGCATAATAATATTTATCAGGATTTTTATTTAAGTGTGAAAGTTGAATTTTACGCGGATTAGCGCCAAAATCAATTAAATATTTAGCGGCCTCATAAGCCATTGTTCCTAGTTGGGTGTGAACCAAAATTGGCGCACCGGTTTCAATTGAGGCTCTTGCGGCAACTTCGAGTGATTTTAATTCCAAACGATCAATCGCCCCATAACCTGTTCCGGCTTTAATTATTCCTGCTTTTGCCTTTGAACGTTTAACAACTGGGCCAGAATAATTATACTCATCCATTCCTTGGGTTATTTCGGCAACAACCATTTTGGTAATTTCATCAGTTGGAACAAGCGCGAGTCAGGAAGCGCCTTTGTCATAAAAAGCGGCCTTATGAAAACCGGTGGACATAATAATATGAACTTTACCAGCTAATTCCTGGGCGATTTCGAGCATGCGATAAACATCTCTACCAACATTTGGCGGGTCCATTGTTACCAATGTTTTCCCGCCACGAGCTGCAAATTCGAGTGATTCGGCAATTGCAGCTTCGTTTGAAAGCATCACAAAATCAGGGTGTTCATGAGCTTCAGGACCATAATTTTTAATTAAATGGTCATGACAGTCAACGACCCCTAATTCTGAGGGACAAATATCTCCTAAAACAGTTCTAGAAAATTTTTCCGTATTTTGCATTAAAAATTTTTTTCCTTTCTTTAGTTTTAAAGTCAACACTTAACAAATAAAATTTGTTTTTAAAATATATTTTTTATTATACCACTTTTTTAACGGAATGTGAAAAAAGCAAAACAAAAAATGTTTTGCGATTATAAATAACTATATTAAGCTTCGTTAAGCTTCTTTGAAAATATAAAATCCGTATTATTTTAACAAAAAAATAAAAAATAAAAACTAAAAATTTTTGGAATTTTCCTGAGCTGCACAGTTTGATGGCAAAAATTGACTTTTTATTGAGTATAAATATCAAAAAAATACCGTTAAATTCGTGTTTTTTGACAGTAAGACCTTAATCTTTATTATTTAAAATTACCCTTTTGCAAAAAAAAAAAAAATGCTTTGTCAAAAATAAAATTATGTTATAATAACTCTCACTTAAGAATAATTAATAAATGAATATTAGAATTAAGGAGGAATTACTTATGTTTTTTGCCATACTAAAATCAGATAGTGCGGATTATCCATTATATTTTTAAATATGATGGAATGCCTTAAATTTACCCGTTTAGAAATCTAAAATTTATGGCTTTTAATTATTGTTCTTTCAAAACTTCATATATTTTTTTAGGCTCAGTTTAAATAAAAACGAGTTTTCTATTTGCATTGAGTTTAAATAGCAGTTGTATTTTTTTATGATTTTGCCAGTGTTTTAAAGTAGGTAATTTACTTTTGCCAAAAAAGTTAAAAAGCTAAAAACCGGACAATTTTTTTAAGATTACCTCACCAAACTGAGAAACTCGGGAAAATATATAAAATGCGTATTATTTTAAGAAAAAAATAAAAACTAAAAATTTTGCGAATTTTTAGTTTTTACAAGCAGCAGAATTTCTATTTTTTTTAAAATTACCGCTAATTTAAGTTTTTATTGATTAATTAAGGTTAGTAATTTTTCAGGAGTTTCGGCTTTACTATTTTCGAATTTTGTTGATTCAATTAGTGAATCTGTAATTGTTGCCGAAATTTTTGCTTCTTTAAAATTACCATTATCACTTAGAATTTTAACTTTGGATGCATCTTCTTTAAAAGCATTAAGCATTGATTCCATTGAAATTATAACTGATCTGAGATTTGCCATTTTTTCATACAAACTTCAGTCGATTTTTTTAGCATCTTCGCCAACTAGTTCAATACTTTTTTTGTTATTAGATTCAAATTCAACAATTTTATCATAGTATTCTTTATATTTTTTCTTTACTTGTTCCAATTTTTCTTGAGTTACAACCGCTTTTGTAGGAAGGAAATAACCAGTATTTTCCATTAAATAATCAGTATTATCGACCATTGTTCCGGGTTTGTCAATATCATTTTGACCAGTAAAGAGTCATTCTAAAAATTTAATTGCTGCTTTATTAATTTTTTCTGTGTCAGTTTTAATTGGAATTAGGGATGATCCACCTGAGTTATAGACAAAAAATTGAGAATCTTTGCGTGACTTTAATGGTTGGTTTGTTGTGAATACGTCATTAAATGTTGCAAAACCTTTGGCAAGTTCAGAGTTGCTTTTTGCGAATAAGCTACGGGTTGTTGCTGTGTCAATTGATTGCTTAATCCCAACTCCAGGAACATAGCCAAAAACGGTACGATATTGAAGAATATCATGACTTCCTCATTCACCAATGCTGTCTTTTTTCTTAAAGTTTTTAAACTGAAACGCTTGCAAAATTTTGTTTTTTTGACCTACTTTTTGTTCGATTTTTTTGTTAGTTTTTGTAAATTTTTCGTAAGTTTTTTTAAATTCATCTTGCAAGGATATATCTGTCGCAATATTAAAAGTTAAATCTTTACCTTTTGCTTCTCAGAATTTTTTACCTGATTTTGAAATAATATTTTTGTGGAAAACTAGACCTGAATAGTCAATATCAAAAATAGACGCATTTTCTGTATTTTCATCAATTTTTGCATCAGCTTTTAATTTTACACCGTCAATAAATTTAGTTGAAAACTCAAGTGCTTCTTCAATATTTGAAAAAGTATCATAATTTACGTTTAAATCTTTGAAAATTTCGGCAGATTTTACTTCAAGATTGCTAAAAAAACTGTTTGCAGGAGTCGAGTTTCCTTTTTGAGCTGATTCTTGTGCTTTTTTGTAAATTTCGGCTGACTCATCAACTTTTCCGCCACCTTTTTTTACTAAGTCAAAAATAATCCGTAAATTATCAAGGTTAAATCCAAGTGCATCAACATCATTTACGTTAAAAGGAATGTTATAAAACTTATTTTCGCCAAAATTAAATGAATTGTATTTTCCTACAATTTGATCAGTGAATATTCCTGGCTTCAATTTATCACTTGTTATTTCTAAAAGTCGATTACGTTCTTGTAAAACACTCGCAGTTGAAGAATCCCCTAAAACAATTGATGGAAGTTGATCTGAATTTGTGTCCAGTAATTTTTTAATGTTTTCGGTTGTTTGTTGTTGAGTTTTTGCTTTTGACTCAAAATCCAAAACAAGTCTAACTGGCGCAAAATCAGGATCATCTTTAAACTTTTGGTTGTAATAAGGGATTAATCCTTTTTGATTTTTGCCATAAACATTAAGTCCAAAAATTAATGGTCAAAAAGGACCTTGACTTGTTGTCATAACAACTTGAGTTTTTGGATCAATTGTATTCTCACTTACTCCACAAGCACTCGCAACTAAGAAAAGACTTGGAGAGAGAAGTAATAAAGGTTTAAAAAATTTTTTAAAATTCATATATTTCTCACTTTTTCTAATTTTATGAAATTTTTTTCAGAAATATCAATAATTAAATATTAGTTATTTATAATTTTAATAAAAATAACTATACAACATTTACAAAAAAAATTTTGAAAAAAAGGTAAAATTTTTTAATATGAATCACTTAACAATTGCTATAAGTATTAAAAACCTTATATTTTCGTATGATAAAAAGGCTTTTCTTAAAATTAATGACCTCGAAATACCAGCAAATAATATTATTACAATTTTAGGACCCTCAGGTGCAGGAAAGTCCACTTTCCTTAATATTTTAGCAGGTTTTTTGCCAGTAAAGACAGGTATTGAATACCATGAAAAATTCAAAAACTTTGGCTATATAATGCAAAAAAACAACTTATATGAAGAAATTTCTGTAAAGAAAAATCTTTGGATTAGTGCTAAAAATTCGCCTGAATGAACCTCAAAAGTATGAAAATTAAGCTGGGAAAATTTCAAAAAAGATAAAAATAGTCAAGATTTTAGCGACTCTCTCGGAAATTTGCTTTCAAACAAATCTACTTTAGGCGTACAAAAGGTTATAAAAAAATTCAAATTTTACTTTTATATATTGAAAAATATAAAATTTTATATTTTTTTCCTAAAATTTAGAAAAAAATATTTCGAAAAAGAAGTCCTAAATGTGTTAAAAGCCTTAGAAATTGACGACATTTTTTTAAAAAAAGCCAAAAATATTAGTGGGGGTCAGCAACAACGCGTGGCTTTTGCAAAATCAATTATAAAAGGGGATAATTTAGTTTTAATGGATGAACCTTTTTCATCACTTGATGCAAAAATTAAGGAATCAACTATTAAATTATTACTTAAAATCAAACAAGAATTTAACATGACAATCGTTTTAGTAACTCACGACCAAACTGATGCAATGAAAATTAGCGACAAAATTATTCTTTTAAATAAAGGGGAAATTTTGCAATATTCTAATCCAGAAGAACTTTTTGAAAATCCTCAGTCTATTTTTGCTGCAAAATTTATTGGAATGCCAGAAATCAATTTTATTGAAAAAAAGGGAGAAATTGAATATTATATCCGTTCTAAATACATTAAAATTTCATCAACATCTGAACCAACAAATGGAAAAGTTTTTTATAAAAAAAATATTGCAGATAATTTTTATTACCAAATTCATGATAATGAAAAAAATATTGACCTTGAAATTATAAGTCCTATTGATATTCAAGGCCAAAATGTAAAAATAGAATATAATAAAGATAAAATTTTTGCTTTTGATAAAGGCGGAAATCGTGTTAATGGTTAATAAAGAGTCCATAAAATCAGTGTTTTTTCACAAAAATACAAAAGCAATCTTACTTATAGGTCCACTTTTTATTTTTCTTTTTATTTTTTCAGTCTACCCGATTCTGGATTCATTATTTAACTCTTTTAATGTTGGATCTGGCCAAAATACGCATTTAGGATTTGACAATTTTAGACAATTATTTGCAAAATCAAATTTTAATGACGCACTAAGAAACAGTACTTTATTATTTTTTATTAGCTCACCGATTGCACTTTTTCTAGGTTTTGTTATTGCAATTTTGCTCTCAAAACTTAAGAGTAAATTTCTTAGAATGTTAATAATAACTGGACTTTATTCCCAGTTTTTTATTTCATCTTTTGCAATCGGGACAGCTTTTTCTTTCCTTTTTGGTCAAAAAAATGTCTTTGCAAAAATGCTCAATCTAAATTTTTCATTTGTCGGCGGAGACAATAAAATTGATTTAATTTGACTATATTTAATTTATCAACTCTGAAGGGCAATCCCTTTTAATTCAGTGCTTTTTTTCTTTGCAATTTCGAGCATTCACACAAAATATCAAAAAAATTTACAAATTGACAGAATTAACCTAAAAGATAAGATTTTTAACCTTTATTTTAAGGAAATTGGCAATCAATTTTTAGTTATTGCCTACACAAACTTCATTTTTGCAACAATGCTATATCCAAATGTCATTACAGGCGACATAAATTTGGATCTAAATAGAGGCCACACTCTTGCTTCATATATTTTATCTTCAAGCGATAATTCAGGACTCCAATCTGCCGTGAGTTTAATGACTTTCTTTTATCTTATAGCAGTTTTTTCAACTTTTATTATTTTTAGACCAAAAACATGGAAAAAAATAGCAAAACTTATTAAAAATAAAAGGGGTAAAAATGTCATTAAAATTTAATTTAAATAGTTTTTTTCTACAATTTTTGCTATTTTCCTTTTTAATAATAGTACTTATTTTTTTCTTGTTTCCTTTATATTATTTAATTGTAAATGCTTCGCTGCCTAATGAATTGCAAGATAATCCTAATTTGACTTTGAAAATAGGCTCAAATTTACTTGAGAACTTTAAAAATTCTATTAATGATAATTTTTGAATTGGAATTACCACTTCAATTTTAGTAATTATGCTCATTAATTTTTTTAGAATTCTCCTGTATTCACTAGCATCTTTTGGACTTTGAATGGCAAAAAAAAGACTGAAATTAACGTTTATTTCTCTTTTTGTAGCAATTTCTTTTATTCCGGAAATTAGCACTTATATTCCCCTTGCAAGAATTCTAAACAGCAATCAATTAGTAACAAATTCGCCAGTTTTTGCACTGACAGTTAACCAAATTTTTTCCTTTTTTAACTTTTTTTACCTTTATAAAAGTATTAACAAAATTGATAAAAAGCAACTTTTACTTGCAAGAATTGACAATTTATCACTGTTTTCAAAGATTAAATTGATAATTTTTCCAAAAATAAAAATTTCCTATTATTTATTAATTATTTTTACAACAATTCAAGCTTGAAACGACTTTTTATGACCAAATTACATTTTTTCAAACCGCTCATACCAGACAATTTCAACTTGATTTCAGTATTCAGGTCAAAGTAGCCTTGGATTTTTGCAAAACATTCAAGCAGCAGGCTCACTTTTTACAATAATTGTTCCGTTATTTTCTTATATAATTTTTTCCAAATTTATTAATAATGCAACGGCAAACAATATTAAATAATTTTGAAAAATGCAAAAAATTATCACAAAAGAAGCTGTTTTTGAATTAGAAATCAAAAAATCTAAATTTATTTCTTATAGTTTTCTAGTAGAATCAAAGGAACACTCAGAAGCGGTACTAACAAAAATTCAACAAGAAAATAAACATGCAAGTCATATTGTTTATGCAGTTTGTTTTGATTTATATAATTGTAAATTCAGTGATGCAAACGAGCCAAAAGGTTCAGCAGGATGACAAATTTTTAACATTTTAAGAACAAAAAAAATTACTAATTCATTAATTATTGTTGTCAGATATATGTACGGGGCCAAATTAGGGCTAGGTCTGTTACAAAATAGTTACAAAAAAGCGGCAATTGAAGTCTTAAATCTTAGTTTGGTTGATGATTTTAAAATTTCTTATCACTATTTGTGCGAAGTTGACTTGGAAAAAATGAACTGGGTACTTCAATTAATAAAGAAAAATGGCTGTACAGTCCAAAAAAAGGAATTTGGGCTAAAATTAAAAATTGAATTTAAGTGTCCTTTAAAATTAGAAGAAAATTTTGAACTTAACCTTAAGGAAATTATAAAATAATTTGTTAAAAAAATTATTTTCTGAGTTTGACAGTTTGATGGCTAAAATTCACTTTTTAGTGAATATAAATATGCAAAAATACCGCTAAATCCGGGTTTTTTGACCTAAAATTTTAATTTTTATTATTTTAAAATTAACCATTTGCAAAAAAAAAAAAAAAATGTTTGGTCTAAGAAAAAAATATGTTATAATAACCTTCACTAAGAATAAATTAATAAATTTTTAATATTGAATTAAGGGGGAATTAGTTATGTTTTTTGCATGATAAAATCAGAAAATGCGAATTATCCATTATATTTTTAAATATGATGGAATGCCTTAAATTTAACCGTTTAGAAATCTATAAATTTAGGGCTTTTAGTTATTGTTCTTTCAAAACTTCACATTTTGTTTTTAGGCTCAATGTAAGTAAAAACGAGTTTTCTATTTGCATTGAGTTTAAATAGTAGTTGTATTTTTTTATGATTTTTGTTGTTTTATCCATAAATTGATTTTTGTCAGTGTTTTAACTAAAAAAGCTAGTTTAAATATTTCATATTTTGCTTTTTAAGTTAAAAAAGCACGGAAAACCAGACAGTTTTTAGGATTATCTCATCAAACTGGGAAAGTCGTGGAAAAAAAGAATTTGTACTAAAATTAAAAATTGAATTCAGCCATCCTTTAAAATTAGAAGAAAATTTTGAGCTAAATCTTAAAGAAATAGTAAAATAATTTGGTTGAAAAAATTTTTTTATATTAAAATATACACAATATTAAAAAAGCTATCTAGGTGCAAAGATGATTCAAATTCGTAACATCACAAAAAGACTCGGAACAAAAATAATTTTAAATAACATTAGTTTTGATATTCCAACTAATAAATTAACGTTCATTTCTGGTCAATCTGGTGTTGGAAAAACGACGCTTTTGCATATTATTGCCAAAATTGCCAAAGCTGACAGCGGGCAAATTTCCTTTTTTGATAAAAATCAACAAGTTTTAAAAAACCCAAATGTTGACATTTTTTTTCAAGATGTCAATCTTATTGAAAATATTTCAGCTATTGACAATGTTCGAATTGGGACAAGTATTTTGGGTTATAAATTTAAACAAGATGAATTTAGTAAAAATGCAAATTTTTTAAATCTTGACCAAAGTGTTTTTAAAACAAAAATGGAAAATCTCTCTGGTGGTGAAAAACAAAGAATCGCAATTCTTCGTTCTCTAAATCGGGGTTCAGAATTTATTTTGTTTGATGAGCCAACTGCCGCACTTGATAAAGAAAATGAGCAAATTATCTTTGAAAAAATTAAGCAAATGTCAAAAAATCACACAGTTGTGGTTATAAGCCATAATACTGAAATGATTCACAAATATGCTGATCAAATAATTTTTTTACAAAAAGACAAGCCACCAATTATTAAAATTAACGACACTAATATAATAGAAGACCAAAATTCTGAACAAACTAGCGAAACTAAACATAAAAAAGTTGCAAAAGTAGTTCAATATAAGAATAAATTAAATATTTCGCCGATTTTTGTTATTGCTGATATTAGCAAAAAATTAACGCTTAGTATTTTAATTATAATAGCTTTTTTAGCGGCCGTATTTTCGATTAGTTTTGCTTTTGAATTAAATCTTGGAACGGCAAAAGTCGAACGGCAGCAAAAATATACGCTCTCACTTGACAAAAACTTAATTGAAAAAAAATCAAATGCTGCTTTTAACCAGGATGAAATTAAAAAAATTAGTGAGCTTGAATCAATCAACGCGCTTGTTGCAAATAGGCCAACGACAAATATAAACTTGCACTATGAAAATCGAAAAATTAATCTTAGAGATGTTGATCAAGTTGAAATTAATAGCTTTTTCAAAAACAGAATTGAAAATGATCTTGTTAATTTTGAAGGAAAATTCATTGAAAATTCTCGGGAAATTATCCTTTCAAAATCAGCAATTGACATACTTAAAATTGAAAATCCAATAGGAAAAACAATTCATTTGGTTTATGATTCTAATAAAGAAATTGAGGAAAATCAAAATAAAATTGAACTAAAAATTGTCGGAATTAATAATGGAATTAAAAGTTCCGTTGCCAGATTAGATACTTTTAATTTAATTAGTTTTCCATCTTTTATTAGCACTCAATCAATTAAAGATCTTGAAAATTTAGTTAAGCAAAATACAGTTGAAGAAAACAAAGACCAAAACCCTCAACTTTTTAAGGAAATTAACTCCTATATTCCTAGTGAAAATGCCCAAAGCTCCGCGCTTGAACCATTCAAAATTCCGCTAAAAAACACAAAAGTTTTCCCGCAAAACAATCTAGAATTAATAACTGGAACATTTCCAAGAAAAGTCGATGAAATTCTACTTTCAACAACAGCAATTGATTCAAATGCTAAATATAAATTAAAAGTTGGCGATATAATTCAAACAAACTCACCTTTAAATCAAACATTTAATTTACTTGTTGTTGGAATTTTTGACTCGCCAGATTCAGAATTATATTATCACGAAGATGCCAAAGAATTTTATACCAGGTTCCAACCAGCCAATCTTACTGCTTATTTAACAACAACTGACGAACAAAACAACCTTGATTTAGAGGCAAAAAATGCTAAATTTGACCTTAGAATTACTCCACCTTCAAGCTTAATTCGGGTAATAACTAGCCAATCTTTAGCGATTATTTCGATAGTTAACAAAGTTACTTTTGCAGTGTTTATAATTTTTGTTATTATATTAATTTCGTTCATTTTAGTTTATGCCAAAACAATTTCTGAATCAAAACAGAGAATGATTGGAATTCTAAAATCGCTTGGTGGTTCGACTTTATTAACACTTTTTTATCATACTTTAAATATTGTTTTGATATCGATTGTTGTTCTAATTTTAAGTTTTGTAATCATTTTCCCGTCAATGGAATCGATTCATATTTTAATAGTTGGCAATGATTTTCCTGCCGCTTCTCAAGAAAATTTAGCCCTGATTTTATTATCCTCTTGAGCCGGACTTTCAGCTGCTTTTATTCTAATTTATGTTTTAATGTCGTTAATTACTTACAAAAAGACCACTCAACAGTTATTAAAATAAAAATGAAAGGTGTAAATGCCTTTCATTTTTTATTTCTTTAATCCTGAGTTTATCAATTTGATGGCAAAAATTCACTTTTTAGCGAATATAAAAATGCAAAAATACCGGTAAATAAACTAGGACAAAGAAAAGTAACACTAAGGTGTTGGCTTTTTTTGTCCGATTTTAGGAGGAGGCTAACACCAAAAGTGTTAGCTTTTTTAAATTTTCAAATTCAACAAAAAGGAGAATACTAATGTCAAGACACTTTAAAAAGGACGAGTTTGATATGATTTATAAAATTTACAATGAATTTGGATTAAAACAAACAATAAATTATATAAATGATATTTCGCCAGATACAAATTTTATAACCAGAGATCAACTAGTTCGAAGAATCAAAAAAATTATTAGATATTATAATAATGGTATGCAAGACCAATTATTAGATAAAAAGGGTGCAAGGAGAAAGCCAGGGAGTGGCAAACCTAAAAAACAAATTGAACCCGATTGAAACGAATTTACAAAAGAAGAATTAATAGAAATAGCTAAGAGATATTACGAAACCAACAAAGATAAATCAAAATCAGGAAAACTTAGTGAAGCCAAAACACTAAATATTCCCTACAGCAAATCTGCAAAAATTTTTAATGTATGTAGACAATCAGTGGCAAAATCTAAAACTAGAGTTATAAAAGTAAAGGAGCACAAAAATGATGCAATAATTAAAAAATCCTTTCTTGATAACAAAGGTAGATACGGTCGCCTAAGGTTGAGTGCTTATATTTATATAAAATATAATATTTACATTAACCCTCGAAGTCTTGGAAGACATTTAAAAAGATTGAATTTAGTATGCAAAATTAGAAAACGAAGAAGAAAGAGCGAAATTAAGAACACCAAATTCGCACTGCCGGATATTGTTAAACGCGACTACAATGATAAATTAAATAGAAATATTTTTGCTACTGATGTTACATATATAAAAGCTCCCAGAGATGTTAAGGAAAACCATGTATTTTTGTCTGTAATAATTGAGCATAAAACTAAAAAAATCAGAGATTTTAAATTATCTATAAACAATGATCTTAATTTAGTTATGGATAATATAAAGACATTTAGGTCTATTGATAAAGATTTTGTTATTCATTCAGACCATGGATTTCAATACACTTCAAAAGTCTATATTGACAAAATAAATAAAATGGGAGGAACTGTTTCGTTGTCTCGCATAGGAAATTCTTTGGATAATAGGGAGGCTGAATATTGATTTTCAATTATAAAAAGTGAATGCTTAAACGAGTTAAACTATAGCAAAATAACTTTTGAAGATCTGAAAAAAATAATTGCAGATTATATATTTTGATACAACAATTATAGAATTCAATCGATTTTAAATTGAAAAACACCACAGCAATATGCTATGATGTTATAATAATATTAAACTGTTACTTTTCTTTGTCCTAGTTTAAAATCCGTGTTTTTTGAGCCAAAATCTTAATTTTTATAATTTTGAAATTAGCCTTTTGCAAAAAAAAAAAAAATGCTTGGTCTAAGAAAAAATTATGTTATAATAAACATCACTTAAGAATAATTAATAAATTTTGATATTGAATTAAGGGGGAATTAGTAATGTTTTTTGCATAAAAAAATCAGAAAATGCGATTTATCCATTATATTTTTAAATATGATGGAATGCCTTAAATTTAACCGTTTAGAAATCTATATAAATTTAGGGCTTTTAATTATTGTTCTTTCAAAACTTCACATATTTTTTTTTAAACTCAATTTAAATAAAAATGAGTTTTCTATTTGCATTGAGTTTAAATAACAGTTATATTTTTTTATGATTTTTGTTGTTTTATCCATAAATTGATTTTTGCCAGTGTTTTAAAATAGGTAATTAACTTTTGCCAAAAAAGTTAAAAAAGTGCCCAAAAAACCGGACACTTTTTAAGATTATCTTATCACACTAGGAAACTCGGGGTGTAATTGCCTTTCATTTTTATTTCTTTAACTTTTTAAGACCATAAATTGTTGAAATATCTTCTTGTCAGAGCATAAATTTACTTTTTTTGGCAGATTGTTGGGCTTTTAAAATTTGGTCAATTAAACTTTTATATTCAGGATAATAATAAGTTTTTTTAGGATTTTGATATTGGGCATAACGATGAATTGCAAGACCTTCGCTAACCATTTTGATATTAATAATCTCGCCTTTTTCGTTTTTTAGAATAACAATAATCCGTTCATAGGGGTCATGCCCGACAATTTCAAATGAAATTCAACGATTTAAAATTAGCTGTTCTAGACGTTTTTTGGCTCTTAAACCATGAAATTTCATAGTTTTTACGTTAATCAAACGATTTGGACGGCTAAGTTCAAGTTCAGGAGTGTCAATCCCAAAAATTCGAAAACGCATACCGTTTTTATCGGTGAAAGTGTCGCCGTCATAAACACTTTTTATAAATGTTGTATAAGTTAAACCTTGTTTAATTCGTGAATTTTTAGAAAAAATAGGTAGTTTTTTTATTGGATTTAAGCCATCAGTTGGAACTGTTTTTTCTGAAATAATTTCTGAAAGATAGTCATAACAACTTGTAAGCGAAAAAAGTGGCAAAAACCCTGGAACTAATAGTAATTTTTTAAAAATTTTTGTGTCTCCCTTTTTTGATCTCGTTCTTTTATGGCGTTTCTTTTATCAACCTTAGTTTTCCCTTTTGCAAGTGCAATTTCGATTTTGATTCTACGGTTTTTTAGACCAACAAAAAGTGGAATAATAGTTAATTTTTGTGTAACTTTTTCTTTAAAAATTTTTTTTAACTCGTGTTTGTGTAATAAAAGTTTTCTTGAGCGATCAGTTTGACCTCGGGATCCTTTATAAGCGCTAATTGTTGCATTTGACAAATAAAGTTCTAAACCCTTAAAATAACAAAAAGAACCTACAAGCGATATATTTTTCGCCTGAACAGATTTAACTTCTCATCCCTCTAAGACAATTCCCGCTGTAAATTTGCTAATTATTTCATAGTCGAAATAAGCTCTTTTATTTTCAATTAAAATTTTCATCTTTGAACCTAAAAAATTATATAATTATATTCAAAATAATTTTATATAAAAAAAGGCAAAAATGATCAAAAAAGAAAAAAAAGAGAAAATTGACTATAAAAATACCGATAAAATAACATTTTTAGAGGAAGTTGACAAAAAAAGGGGGCTTAATCAAGAACAGATCCAAAAATCAAAAAATTTTTTTGGCGAAAACAGACTACCAAAAATTCCGGAAAAATCATTATTTTTCCGTATTTTATTGCAACTAAAAGAGCCTCTTACCTTAGTTTTAATTTTTGTTATTATTATTTCGGTTATCATTAGTTCGGTTTTTGAACATGATTTGCCTTTTTGAGCTAAATTAATTTCGTATCTTGAGCCAGTAGTTATTGCTTTAATTATTGCAATTAATGTTTTTTTCTCTTTGGTTCAAGAAACTAAATCAAAAAAAGCGATAGATGCAATTTCAGATCTTAACTCGCCAGTTTCAACACTAATTCGTAATGGAAAAAAAATAAGCCTAAAATCTGATGAGATTTTAGTAGGAGATATTCTTGAAGTTAGTTCTGGTGATTTAATTAGCGCCGATGGATTTGTCATTGAAAATAAAGAATTATCCGTATCTGAAGCAATTCTTACTGGTGAGTCAACGTCAATTTTTAAAGATGAATTTAAAAATTGGGATGATAAATCCGCAAAAGTTTACAGTGGAACAAGCGTCTTAAATGGACAGGCAAAAATTTTAGTCTCAGATGTTGGTCAGAATACTGAACTTGGAAAAATTGCTTCACTTGTAACAAAAACAGACGAATTAGAATCTCCACTTCAGAAAAAAATTGCTAAATTTTCGAAAATTATCACTTTTATTGCCGCATTTTTAGCAATTTCTTTCTTTTTTATTTATATATTTTTAGTTGAAAATGGCGATTTTAACCAGTCAAAACATGCAGTTATAATATCACTTTCACTAGCAATTGGCTTTATTCCCGAGGGTTTGATTCCGCTTGTTACTATAAATTTAATTATTGGTGTTAAAAAATTAGCAAAAAATAATGCTATTGTAAAAGATTTAAAAACAATTGAAACTCTTGGAGCCGTTTCAATTGTTTGTTCAGATAAAACTGGAACAATAACTGAAAATAAAATGCAAATTAAAGAAATTTATTATCACCAAATTGAATCAAAAAATTTCTGGACACAAGCTGTTTTAAACACAACCGCATATAGTTTTTTTGATAAGTCAGTTGAAAAATACTACGGTGATCCTGAGGAAATTTTAATTTTACAAAAGGCAAAAACTTTTGAAATTCAAAAAGAATCAGTTGAAAAACAACACAAATTTTTAGACAAAATTGTCTTTAGTTCCAAGCTCAAATTTTCAGCTACTTTTTATGAAATTGACAACAAAAAGTTTCTTTTTATCAAAGGGGCGCCTGAAATTATTTTTAAAAAGGCAGACAATTTAGACCCTATTTTAGAAGAAAAATTAACCCAAATGCAAAATTTAGGATACCGTATTTTTGCATTTGGATATCGTGAAATTGAAAATGAACTTCAACCTAATGAAAATCTAGAAAATTATGTAAAAAACATAAATATTTCAGGTCTTGTATGTTTTCAAGACCCGCCGCGAAAAGAAATTAAACCAATTGTCAAAGATCTTTTAGATGCAGAAATTAAAACCATAATGATAACAGGAGATAATTTCCACACTGCCGCAACAATTGCAAAAAATGTTGAAATTTTAGGTCCAGAATCACTTGCAACAGGGAACCCTGATTGAAAAAAAGATGACTTTTGACGTGAAAATGTTGAAAAATTCCACCTTTATTCAAGAGTTCAACCTGAAGATAAACTAGAAATTGTCGGCGCGCTACAGACAAAAAAACATGTTGTTGCTATGTTAGGTGACGGAGTTAACGATGCTCCTTCATTAAAAAAAGCCGATGTTGGCTTTGCAATGGGAATAACTGGCTCACAAGTTTCAAAACAAGTTGCAAATGTTGTTTTAGCCGATGATAATTTTAAAACTCTTTATCAAGCAATAAAAATTGGCCGTAATATTGTTGCGAATATTAAAAAACTGTTTGTTTTTTTACTAGTTGCTAATTTTTCAATGCTTTTATCAGTTATTTTTGCAACTTTACTTTTTAAGGAACAAATTTTTACATCGCTACAAATACTTTGAATAAATGTTGTTTCTGAAACTTTCGGGGGAATCGCCCTTGGTCTTACAAATATTTCAAAAAACGTTATGAATAAAAGCTTTTTAAACGAAAATAAATCACTTTTTAACAAAAAACTGATTTTTAACATAATGTTTTGAGCGATATTCATCTCATTTTTAGCACTGCTAAGTTTTTGAATCACAAATTCACAAACTTTTTCCTTTTTAATTATCAGTATTAGCCTTTCAAGTCTTTCTTATATACTTGCCGCCGATGAGAATATTTTTAAATATAAATTTGCAGATCTAAAATTTTTACACCTTGGTTTTTTAGCTAGTTTTACTTCAATTCTAATTGTTTCCTTTATTCCCGGAATAAATTTTGTTTTTTCCCAAAATGATTTTAGCAATTCAAACTATCTTATTTTAAAGAATAATTATAATTATCTGTTACTTTTAACAATTTTTGCACCGTTTGTATTAGACCAAATTTTAAAATTTTTTAAAACATACTTTAAAAAATTTTAATTAATTTTGATTTTTTCAACAATCAAGATCAACTGTGCTTTCGTCAAATTTAGATGGGTCTTCAATATTAAATAAAATATACAACATTGTTCGTTTTATGCGTGAATTAGTGTAACGTTTTGAATTAGTGGCACTCAAAAAACTATCTAAGTCAGGTTGGTCGATATGTTTTTTGAATAAATTTTCAATTCCTTCTTTTACTAGTCAAATTTTTCTTAGTGATTCAGGCGACTTTTGTCGAATAATTTCCTGAAATTTTGGATATAACAAGGCTAACGAACAAACTGGTTGGCTAAATTCCATTGGCGAAAACTGAGAAATTGACTTATTTTGGCTAATTAATTTTCGCAAATATGTTGCTGAAGCAAATTTTCCAGTTGGTGTTGTTTCATTATAATCAACAGTTCTTTTAAGACTATATGCTTGAATTGGGTAATTATTTAGCACAATTTGCTTAACATATTCAAATCCAAGAATATCATTAGGGTAAATAATTTTTTGCGAACTGATTTTTTCAAGGGCAATTGCTGCTGCATTTGGAAAAGAATTACCTAATTTTAAAGCTTTTTTGAGATAAATATTATATTCATCAATGTTATTTTTCCACAAATTTGCTAAATTATATAGATTTTGAACATCATTTGATTCTGATCCAAAAATAATTTTGTCGATTTTATGGTCAAAAATTAATTTTAGTGCACCTTGGGCAAAAATATGAGCGGCTTGACTTGTATATTCGAAAGGCAATCTAATTACAAAATCAGCCCCATATTTTAGTGCTATTTTCCTTTTTGTTTCAAAATTAGCGAGACTAATCTCACCACGTTGGGTGAAATTCCCGCCTAAAATTATGTAAATTTTGTCGTTAGGAAAGTTTTTTTTAACATACTCAAGCTGATAAATATGACCATTATGAAAAGGATTGTACTCAGCGATAATTGCAATTGCCATTTTTCCTCTTTTTTAAAAATAGTTTTACTTTTTAATTTAAAAAACCTATGAATTTATAGGTTAATTTTTTTCTTGATTAATTATTTGATGAATTTTATCTAAATTTGTGCCATTTTTTGCCGAAACATTCAAACACTCAAGTGATAAATTTTTACACACTTTTAACAGTTTTGATCGCTGGGACTGATTTGTTTTATCAATTTTATTAGCTAAAATTTGCACCTTTATATTTAATGAAACCAAAAATTCAATCATACTAAAATCAAGATCAGTAAAACCGATTTGACTGTCAATTAGCAAAAAAACTAATAAAATATTGCTATTTTTACTAAAATAATTAAAAATCATCGATTCAATTTGATCTTTCTTTGCATGAGAAAGGCGAGCATAACCATATCCTGGAAGGTCAACAATTAACTTATTTTGGCTAGTTTGGTAATAATTTAAAAGCTGAGTTTTTCCAGGAGTAGACGAAATACGGGCAATTTTTTGCCTTGCTAGCGCATTAATTAGCGAGGATTTACCAACATTTGAACGCCCAATAAAAGCAAATTGATCTTCAGAAAAACACTGCTCTGGACATGATTTAAGAAATTTTCACATTGTAACACTTTAGAATTAAAAATTGTTATAAAATTTTAAACAAAACGACCACCAGTTTGAGTGATAACTCTAATATTTTGATTATTTACCATTGTTTATAACTATAATTTTTTAATTATCTCATTTCTTCACATTTAGCGGACTAAAATAAACCGGTGTTCCTACAAAACCAGCGGCGATAGAAACAAGACTTAGAACTACTTTGAAGGATTTTAACATTATTTTGCCTAGATAAACTTTAAGATTTTTTAGGGGTTGGGCTATTAGGTTGAGCCTCAATTCACTCATCGTTATTTATGTTTGTTTCATCGATAATAAACACATGACCGCCTGTTGTTCTATTAAAAGCACCAATTTCTGGTGTTTTAGTAATTGCCAAAACTTTTTGAAGTTCTTTTTTTCAATTTTCACGAGTTTTTTTTGATTTAGCTAGTCGAGGATAAAAATGAGCATAATTATTCTCCCAAAAGTCGAATAAAAAGCGCGCTTCTTCTTCAGTTAATGGTTTTTTTGGGAATCTTTCTTTAAAAATTATCATTTGATCTTTTGTTTTAAAGATATATTTATAAAGTCGCTTTTTTGCTTGTGAATAATTTTGGGGATCCTGATATTTTGAAGGATGAGCCAATATTTTTAAATCATTTTCTAGGTTTTCAATTATTTCATCAACTTCACGCTCTGATTCGATTGTTGCAGGAGAAATTGAATAGGATGATGTTGACTTCAAAATATCACTTTGGGTTTGGGTTTTAGGTTTAGGAGTATCTTCTTTGTGTTCAACTTTTGGAGTTTCACTAATAACGATAACTTCAGGAGTTTTTACAATTTTGGGCGGTAAAACCGGTTTTACATCTTCATTAGAAACTACAGGAGAAATTAATGGGGTTGGATCTTGAATTTTCTCTTCAGCCTGAGTCGGTTTTTGCTTAATTATGACAACTTTTTGAATAATTTCAGAAGAATTTGATGGGGATTTGTCTAAATTTGTTGGCTTTTGGGGTTCTAAAACTGAAATAGAAGAATTTTTACTTTCACTACT
The DNA here is from genome assembly GCF_038095975.1 of Mesomycoplasma ovipneumoniae. Taxonomy (NCBI): domain Bacteria; kingdom Bacillati; phylum Mycoplasmatota; order Mycoplasmoidales; family Metamycoplasmataceae; genus Mesomycoplasma; species Mesomycoplasma ovipneumoniae. The sequence goes on from NZ_CP146003.1 coordinate 808,343, forward strand.
TTGAATTTTACTAACTGAAACAGCTTTTTTTATTTCATCAACTGGTTTTTTGACAGGTTCGGCCAATAAGATTTTTGGTTGTGTGTTTGGTGAATTTTTTGGTAGTTCAATTTGGTTATTAGAAAAAATTATTTTTGGTTTTTTTGTGTTTTTAGTAACTTTAATAGGCTGAGATTTTGGAGAATCTTCTGAGACTTCTGGACTTTTTAGAACAATTGTTTCATCATTTTTTATAGTTTTCTGGGTTGATAATTCTTCAGAATTTTGGTTGAATTCATTATCTTGTGAATCAGAAAGTGGTGAAAGACGGGTTTCAACTTGAAGTGTTTGGCGTGCTAAACTTGTATCGTCCAAATTAGAAATAGCATTACTAGAAGTCAAATAAATAGCCGTTCCTGCTGAGCCTGCAACAACTGGAACTAATCCAAAAACCAATTTTAAAGATTTTCTCATATTTCACTCCTAGAAATTAAAACCAACACCAATAATTTATAATAATACCACGAATATAAAATTATTTAAAAAAATAAAACAGGAATGATCTAGCTCATCCTGTTTGTTTGATTTACTATATTTATTAATTATAAACAAAAAATTTTAAAAACCAAGCAAACCTAAAAAATTTATTTATATCAATTCTTCAAAGTATTAAAATATTTCTAACTTGAAAAATAAAACACAATTATAATAATGCAGTATTTTAACTTCTTTTAGTCTACAATTTAAGGATATTTTAGCTGTTTTTCAAATATAGCTTATTTACTAACAAAAAAATTTTAGGCTGATCTTTTGATGAATTTGCTGGAATATTATGATTATCGCTGGACGAAATTATTTCTGGTTGATTTATTTTTTCACTAGATTCTACGGGTTGAAAGCTTGGAGGCGGATCAAAAAGACCATCAGGGACTTCTACGGTAATTGAATTTTTTTCGTCTTCTTTAGTATTTTTATATTTATAAATCAAAACAAACGCAGCTGTTCCTGCTACAACAACAGCCGATCCTAATATAATTGCTATTTTTCAAAATTTTTTCATATTTCACCCCTAAGAATTAAAGTCTAAACCAAAATAAATTAGTATAATTATATCAAAAATATAAACTTATTTATAAAATAAAAATTGAATGTACCTAGCCTAGCAAGAATTGACAAAAATTTTAACCAACAAAAAACACATTTCTATGTTTTAAATAATAGTATTTTTTAAGATATATTAGAAAACTAGCTATTTTTATGTTATAATTTAATCTAACTTGTGAGGAGAATTATGAAAAGAATATATTCAAAAAAATGGTTTTTAGGAAGTCTTACAGTTTTAATTCCAACGTTTTTTCTCGCTGCAGCATGTGGCCAAAATAACGGTGATAAAAATAAGGAAGATAAAAAAAATCCAAAATTAGACAAAGAAAACCCTAATCCACCAAAACAAAACCCTGATCCTCCAAAAGGTGGAATTAACGTGCAAGGAGATCCTGTTGCTTTTCTTGACACACAAAAAGGCAAAATTGAATCAGACACTTTGAAATTAATCGAAGAAACAAAAAAACAAAAAGAAAATATCGAAAAAACAGAAGAACAAACAAAACAAATTGAAGAAAAACAAGCAGAAATAAACAAAGAACTTGATAAAATTAAACAAAATCAAGCTTCAACTGATGAACAAAAAAGTGATAAAAGTTCAGAAGAAATCAAAAAAGAAAAAGAAAAACTAGAAATTGAAAAGGAAAAATTAGAAAAACAAAAAAAGGAACAAGCCGAAAAACTACTTAAAGAAAAAGAACGCCTTTCAAAACTTGAGGAAGAAAAAAGGCAAAAAGAACTAGAAAAACAAAAAATAATACTTGAAAAAAATAGACTACATATCCAAACAGTCAATGATTTGAATGCTGTTTTAGCAAAAATTCCAAATTCTTTAGAAATAGCTAAACAGGAAAAAGATTCATCAAATAGTGTTGCAACCGTACTTTTTCGTTATAAGCAAAAACCATCAACTTTTCATTATGAAAATTTTGTAAAGAAAATTGATAACTTTGATGACCAAAATTATACAATTACCTTTAGTTTTCCTTTTGAGATTAAAACTGTTGGAAATAACAGTGATATTAATCAAAGTAGGTTAGAAGGTGTTGAACTTTCAGTGTCCAAAAAGGGTTCAGACACAAAAGTCACAAAACGAGTGAACCTTTTTTGAGATTTAGAAAAATCAAAAGAAATTCAACAAAATCAAGAGCCAGAATTATATCAAAAAGAATTACGGCCTGTTTTTAGCAAAATAAGTCCTTCAATTTTGGCATACGCATTAGTCAATTCTGATAATGAAGCTGTTTTAAATTCGGTACTTTTTGGCGATTTTAATGCTGCATTTAGTGAAGTTTCACTTTCAGTTGGTCTTAAAGATGAATTTTTAGGGATAAAATCACTAAATGATGAGGAAAAATTTTCCTTTGATATTATAAGCGCAACTCCTGATGATGAAAATGGGACTTTAAAAATTCAAGTCAAAAAAACAAAATTTAAAGAGCAAAAAGAACAAATTAGTGATCTTCAAGAATTTACTTTTTCCAATTTAAAGAAAAATAATAAAAATACAGCTGAATTTGAATTTGAAGTTGACAGTCATAAAGTTTGGCCTCAAATAAGAGATAAACGAATTTTCAAAGACAATAAACAAAATAAAGAACTATCTGAAATTCAAAAGGGACTAATAACTAAAATAATTTTTGACAGTCTTTATTTTAAAATAAAAAACCCCGATCCTGAGGTTCTTTTAAAGGAATTTTTAGTCAAGGATCATATTAAAAACAACAACTTTTTCCCTTATCCACAAATTATTTCCCTAGAATGAGATGGCATGATCAGAAATGATGCCCACAAAAAAATTACACTCAAACTAGAAAATAAGAAGTTAATTTATAGTTTTGAACTAAAATATGCAAATCTTTTACCAAATTCAACGCTGACTCCTCAAGATCAGACGCTCCAATTTTTAGATTACAAAACCACTCAAATTAAAGGCGAAATTCCCCTTGATCAATTTTTAATTTAAATAAAATTTTGTAATTTTACCAACAAAATTACCCTTTTATTTTAGAGCAACAACTAATAAACTAGATGTTAAAACCCTTTGATTTAGATGATAATTTGTATTCTAGGCACATTTTTTAATAATTTTGGCAAAAATGTGTGGCCGTCACAATTATAAATTTTATTGGCAAAAAACCTTAATTTTCTGAGTTTCCCAGTTTGGTGGCAAAAATTCACTTTTTATTGAATGCAAAAACGCAAAAATACCCGTAAATCCGGGTTTTTTACGCTAAAATCTTAATTTTTATTATTTTAAAATTAACCCTTTGTAAAAAAATGCTTGGTCTAAAATAAAATTATGTTATAATAAACCTCGCTAAGAATAAATTAATAAATTTTGATATGAATTAAGGGGGGATCAGTTATGTTTTTTGTCTAAAAAAATTAGACAGTGCGACTTTTCCATTATATTTTTAAGTATGATGGTATGCCTTAAATTTACCCGTTTAGAAATCTACAAATTTAGGGCTTTTAATTATTGTTCTTTCAAAACTTCATATGTTTTTTTAGGCTCAATGTAAGTAAAAACGAGTTTTCTATTTACATTGAGTTTAAATAGTAGTTGTATTTTTTTATGGTTTTTGTCAGTGTTTTAAACTAAAAAAGTAGTTTAAAAATTCCAAAATTTTGCTTTTTAAGTTAAAATTTTAGCTTTTTTAGTTTCCTTTATTTGATTAGTGAATAGATTTTGCTTTTATGATGGTTAGATTTAAAATTCAGGCTTAATAAAAAGTCTCAAGTTTTAAAAAACCTGAGATTTACGAGAATTAATTATTTTTTTATTTTAACTTTTTAAATATTAAGGGCCATCTGGAAATAGTAAAGTTTTGCGAAAATCTTTAAATTCGCCTTCATTTTCAGATAATTTTTTTAAGTTTTGCCGATATGATTTTTCTTGTTTGGGAAACAGTTTTTTATTTGTACCATCAATTAAGTTGTGTGCTAGTCCATAAGAGTCAAAATCAGTAATTTGGACAAAAGGAGTATAACCAGCCTTGCCACTAATGTCTAAATTACCCCCTCTGGTTTGAACAGCGGAATAAATACCAACAGGTAAGCCATAATCGTTAATGACGAGCGACCCAGAGGCTCCATAATACAGTCCACTATTTTCAATAAAGGTTATAAAGCCAAAAGAAGAATAACTTCTGTTAGGGCTGAGGATGTCATTTAGCGTTAAACCATTGCTGAAACTATCATTAGAAATTGCAAAAGCCTTGTTAGTTAAGTTTTTTGGATAATTTCTCATCAAAAATTGTTGTCCATCAAGGCTTGGATAACCTAATAAATAAAGTTTTGTGGTATTGGGGGATAAAATGGCAGATTCGCTAATTCCTAATTTTTCTGGCTCAGCAATACCTTTTTGATAAATTGAGGTATAATCATAACTTATATAAGGTACTGCCTTTTTGTCATGATTTGGATACTGTTGTGTTTGAAACTTAGCAATATCTTGCTCGATGTCTACAATTGCCTTTTCGATATGCTCTTTGAATAATTGAAAATTTTCCTTGTTTGCATCATTTTTTGAAATGAGGTCATCTAATTTTGCTAAATTAACTTTTAGTCCAAAAACGGCAAAATCTTTACCAATTCCATTGTTTATTTTTTGACTACTAGGAGATGTGGTCGATGTTTGTTTTAGTTGCTCATTTGTTTGATCATCAAAAATATTTAAAGCCACAAAGACAGTTTTGGGATTATCAAAAATTCCTTCGATACCAATCTCACTCCCTTCTCCTAATTGCTTGTTAATAAAGTAAACAGGAGTATTGTTTGCATCTGGTCTTGAGTTATTATCAATTGCTTGGATATTAGCTTCTTTTTTTGGCACACCAATAATAAAGCTATCTACTTTTTCGCCTTTGTTTGGCTCAGTAAAATATTCAGGGAAAGTGTCTTTATATTTTGAGTCTAAAGTGTTAAAAGATCTGGCAAAAACGTGAGCATTTGTAGCAATATACAACATTACTTCCGTCTTGTTTTCATTGTAAGCAGCATCTAATAATCAACCTGTTCCTGTCGGCTCATATTTGACAACATGATTAGGATTGCTCTCATCTGTTTTGTCAACGCTATTGAAAGCGATTGCAAAAGTTCTGTTTTTTAGCTTTTCATATGCTTGCGCATCTGTTAGTTTCGCTAAATTAGATGCTAATTCTTGTTTTTGTTGTTCTCTTAAGCGTTTAGCATTTTCTATTCCACTATGTATAAAATTCGGATTGAAATGAGTGACAAAATCATGTTGGCCATTTTGCGGGTTATTTTGTGGTGGAGTAGTTATTGTTTCTTTTGTATTATCTGATGAAGTGTTTGGTTTTGTTACTTTTGGTTGTTCTTTTTCATGGCAAGCAACTAGAAAGACCACTGCACTTAAAGGTGCAACAATTGAAGTGGAAGTGATTAAAAATGTTTTCAATTTTCTTATTTCTTTATTATTTTTTTGCATAAGTTTGTGTACCTTAAAATAAAAGTTTGATTAAATTAGTAGAAAAAATTCAGGCAGCTAGTTTTTTATCTATGATTTTGATTACACCGCTTTTGTTAATTTTTTCTACTAACTTAGGCGCAAAGATTTTATTTTAAATATGCATTAATAAAAGAACGTTTGATTTCTTCGCGAGCTGGTTTTCCTAAAGGGCTGGTCAATTGAGAATTGTTATAAACAGCAAGACCTTTAAGAATTATAGAAGCATTTGAATTTTGACTTTGAGCTGAATCTGATCCTTTCGAGTCAGTATCAGTTGACATTTTTTCAGGATTAGGGCCGATTTGAGATCAATCAAGATTGAAAAAATTAGGAAGTGGGTTTCACACACCAGTAAAATGGTTAATATTATAAATTGTTTTAGCATTTAAACTAACTGAGAATGGCGAATTTAGCTGATTATTTGACGAAGAATAAGCTGTAATTTCAAAAGATCAAGGGGTTTTAATAATTTCAAGGAGAATATCCTGGTCTTGTTCAATTATTGGATTAATTTTTTGGCCGACAAATGGTGAAGAATTTCGAAATTCTTGTGAAAAAAGACGCATTTCATCGAGACGATTTGCAATTTCTATTGATGGGCGATATTCAGAATTAGGTGGAAAACCAGTAGAATTTTCATTTATATCCGCCGATAACATCCTATCTTTTATTTTTCAAGAACTAGGTCCAAGAACGACAGCTTGTTTTTCTTTTGCAGAAGTTAAAAATGAATTTATTTCTAAATGTAGTCAATCCTTATCTTTACGTAAATAAGTATTAGAAGATTGAAAATTTTCAGCTTGCTTCAAATCAAAACCAATAACATATTCGTCAATTTTTGCATCAATCTGACTAGCATCTATTGAAAGGTTGGGAATAATTTGTACTTCTTTATTTTTTTCAATTTTTGCCTTAATTGGTTTTGACTTTTCAACATATTTAGATCTTGCAACTTTTTGAATGAAAAGTCCACTACCATTTGAATCTGAAAGTAAATAATGTTTTTTATAATCGTTAATATTTTTTGGTCTAAATGCTAAATAAACAACCCCTGAATTGACTCGCGAAAATGGGGCAGGATTTGTTTTTGGCGTCTCGGTCGAACTAGAAGTATTCTCGGTTTTTTGCGAATTATCTATAAATTTAAAGGCTTTTTTGATTTCAAAACCATTGTGGGTTAGCTTATTTTCGGTAGAATTACTATTCTGAAAATTAATGTCATTATCAGATAAGTCTTGAATTTTTAGCGTTTCGGTTGGTGAAGTTTGTGAAAAGCTAGCTCTTCCGTCAAGGAAAAAGGTTGGATAAAATTTTGAAGCAACATCAAAGGCACTTTGTTGCGAACTTAAAACATTATTAATCTGGATTTTTGAAGAGGCCAATTTTTCATTATTTTTAGTAGAAACCAGTGAAAATTCAATAACAAAATTATCACTTTGCTTTTCAAAATTTATTTCTGGTTTTACATCAAGTGAAATAAAATTATGCTGTAAATTTAAAGCTTTTCAGATAGACTTCCCTAAAGTTAATGGTTCATTTTCACTTTTGCCATCACCTGAATCTGAAAAAGTTTGGGCTTGAATTGCTTGAGATTTTGAACTTTCTGAAATTTCTATTAACTCTTTTTTATACTTTTCAAGCGAATCTTTGCTTGGATTTTTACCAAAATCTAGCAAATAAAGCTGCGTAACTAATTTATCATTAGGATTTTTGGTGTCAATTTGACTAGATGATTCCTTAATTTCATTAAATATTTGAACCAATTTATCCGAACTGAGTGCTGGAGTATTTGAAGCTTTTGGCAAAGAAAAATCTTGTAATTTAGTTTCAGGTAAATTCCTTGCAAAAATACGTGAAAATTCGTTTAGATCAGGTTTAATATCAGTGTCCAATTTAAAATCTAAAATTTTTATAAATTTTTGATGGTCTCTTTTTGTTAAGGTTCCGCTTAAATTTAGGCGAACTTTTCCGTCTTTAATTAAATTTAGGCGATCTTGTTCACTAATTTCAGACAAATCTTTAAGAACAATATCTATATTTACGAGATAATTTTTTAATTTATTAGTATTTAGACTAAACTCGTTGCTAGTGTAATTAAATAATTCTGAAAAATTTTTTGACAGTATGCTGTTTGTTTCATCTTGAGTTGAATACAAATATGATCCAAGTGATAAATTTTTGCTAACAAGATTTTGCTGGATTTCAGGTTTTAATTTTATTTCAGGAATTAACTCATCATTTATTCAAGATTTTATTTCTGATTCAATTTCTTGATCAGTAGCAATTCCTTTTATTTCCAGCTGAATTGGAGTTTTTTTATCCCCATCAATTAACTCAAAATTAAGGTAATTTTGGCCAGCTTCAGAAAAAAAACTAAGGTTATTGTCAACAATTGTTGGCTCAAGAGTCAAACCATTGCGAATAAAGGACGGATTTCCTAAACTATTTACAAAATTATAACTTCCCTTGAGTGCTAAAAGCGCTTTTTCAAATGCAATAAATTTTTGGTTTTCTGTGGCTTGAGCCGCGCTAAAACTTGCTTGAATTTTAGTTTTAAATTCAGAAAAACTAATTAAATTTTTTGAGTCTATATTAATTGATGACTTTTTTTCATCAATTTCAAATTTTGAAAAATCAACAACTTTATTTTCATCTGCGAAATTTTTGATATCAATTGCTTTTGAAAAAATTTGGTTGTCATTTTTTGACTTTAAAAATAAGACAATATTTTTTATCGAATTTCCACTAACTTGTGCATTTATCAAATCATAAGTAATTTGATATTCATTTTCATATAATTTATCAAGATCTATTAATGATAAAAGGTCAAAATTATAAATTTTGCTTTTTGCCAAATTTAGTGCAGTAAAAGCGGTTAAATTTTTAAAATTATCTTTAACTGTCAAATTATCAAACAAACCAGCTAGCCCATTTTTAAAAGGATTTTGCTCCTGATCTAAACTCAATGTTTGAATTTCTTCATTTAATTTTTGATAGTAAGAACGATTATAAGAATAAATTCCTAAGGGAATTGAAATAGCAAGCCCGCTAACTATTGTTAAAGATGAAATTCCGATAACTATATTGGATGTTTTGCTTGAAAAATGCTTAAAATTGAAGAACTTTTTCATTTTGACCTCGTTAGTTTGATTGTTGACTTGAAGCGGATGACTCTGAATTAACTGATTTTTTTACTGAAATTTTTAAACTGCGAGAGGCTGAAAATTCGGCTTGATTAGTATTATTTTGGCTAGAACCTTGAGTCTGAGGGTTTTTATCAAGAATAGAAACTGTTAGTAAAAAATTTATTGTGTCTTTTTTTATTGAATTTTCGAAGGTAGGAAATATATCAAATCTTAGTTCGGTTTTTTCTAATGATTTTGAAAAATATTCTTTAGTTTTTTTCAAATTATTAAGATCATTTTCTAATGATGAAAGTTGTGAAGTTTGATCATTTTGCTGCCCAGTTGTGTTAGTTTGGGGTTTAGAAATTTTATTAAATGTTTCTTCATTTACTTCAAAATTCAATAATTCAGAAGGAATTGAGTCTGCTAGTGAATTAAGTTTTTCTTGATCTGAAACTTTTGGATCAATTTTTTCGGTAGATAAATTAATTAAAATTTTTCTAACAGGTGTTTGAAGTGAAAATTTGCTAGTATTTTCATCCCCAATATTGTAATAAAAATTTAGGGTTAAATATTCAAAATTTTTACTATCTGTTAAATTTTGCCCAACTTCTCCGGGTTGTTGAGCATTTTCAGATTGTTGGGCCTGTACAGTTTGTTCAGTCCCTTGAGTCTGCTCAGTCGATTCAGTTGATTCAGTCTGTCCAGGCTGTCCATCATTTTCTTGTTCAGGTTTAGGTTGTTCTGTTATTTTTTTAATTTCTTGATCAAGAGTTTGCTTTGAAATTTCATTGCCTTTTTTAAAAACTATTTCATAATTTAAATTTGAATCTATTTTTTCTCATGCCAAAAAATTACTCAACTGGGATGATTTTAAATAAAAAGCTAATAAAACGTCAGCAAGAGTAGCAAACTGAACGCTTTGTCTGTAATTTTCCTTTATTTGATTAATATCAAAATTAGTGTTAGATTCCTTAAAAATTTCTTGATCTTTCAATGCTGCTAAAACATCTGAAGTTGATTTTTTTTTCAAATCACCAATTTGAGTTTTTATCGATTGGGGTAAAAATAATGTAGAAAAAAAGCCTTGATTAAAAACATCTTCAAAATGATTATTAAAACTTAAAACTTGAACATTTTTATTATCAAGGTTAATTTTTGCTGCTTTTTTAAAGATATCTTCCTGTAAATCATCATCAAAAGTCTGTAAAGAAGAACGATTTTGATTAAGAAGTCCAAAATATTTAGCTAATTCAAAAAATGTTTTAGCAATTTTATTAGGCTCTTGCTGAATATAGTTTGCAAAAAAAGCAGCTACATCAGATGGATTTTGAAAAAAAGTATTTGAAACTAAAGAACTAACTGCCAAATTTCCAGTTGAATTTGAGGAATTTATACTAGTTGTTGTTTCAAACTTTTTAAAATGGGAAATATCATCTAGGCTAGGAATCAAAGTTTTACCTGATCAAGATCTAACTTTTGCCTCAAAATTATCAAAATTATAATTATAAGATGAAGGCAAACTCAATTTATCGGCTAAGGTTTTATAATCCTGTTTTAGTAATAAATTGTCTAATTCTTCTTTATTTAACGGCACTTTTGCAAAAACAGGTTCGCCAAAAGTTGAAATAAATTGCGCTAAATTGGCACTTTTATTGTCAAAAAGTGGATTTTGTTGATAAATTATCCCTTTTTGTGTTCCAGGAATAGAAAAATTACCAAAAGCATTTCCGGAAGCAGCACTAGAATTTATAGGCAAACCAAAGCCTTCAATTCTTAAAATTAATTCCTTTTCATTGATAATTTCGTTTGAATTATTATCAAAAAAAGACTCATTTAAGACAATTTTATACGGTAATTCAATAATATATTTTCCATTGTCATTTATTAGTTTTGCGTTTGGCGTGTCAAAAATAAAATCAATACCTTGCTTATCTGAAGGGATTGATTTATTAAAATTACCAAAATCTAGAGATAAATTTTCAGCTAACAACGGGTTTATCAAGTCTTTAATGCTTGAATTTTTTAAAAAAGGGTTGGATTCAAATTTCATTTTTGCAAAAAAATCAAAGGGATTTTGCTTGCTTATGAGAAGTTTATTGTCTTTTTCCTCTGTATTATAAATTAACGGTTTTAGTTTAACATTTGCAAAAAAATCATTAACATCCAAAAATATTGATTTTTTATCTTTGGATTCAAGGTTTATGTTGATAATTTTATTTCCATTATTTTCAAAATTATCACCTAATTGATCAAGTGCCGACTGAGTCAAACTAGCCTGCAAAAACATTGTCGCAATATTGTTTTGAACGCTGACAAATTGGTTGGTTGTAGCATCTTTTGCAAAATTTATATCGAAAATTTGGGCATTTGTTTCAGGAATTAAATTTTCTTTTGAATTTCTAACAGAAGAAATTAAATCAGTAAGTTTTGGAAAAATTTGCCCTAAATTTTTTTCAACTTGCGAAGAATCTTGACTAGAATTAATTTTAGCGGCAAAATCTAAAGCTCGGTATAAATTGTTTTGAGCTAAATTCGAATTTTCCTCAGAAAAATTCGATATTGTCGTATTAAAATTAGAGACTGCATCTTCTATTTTTTTTGTAATTTTTTGCAGAGCAAAGTTAAAATCTGCTTTCAAAAACTTTCTTGAGTCATAAAAAGAAACAGGATATAAAACAAAATCTGATTGTGCAAAATTTTGGTCAGTTATTTGTTGTCTTGCTCTAAATTTAATAATAAAATTTTGATTTAAATCATCAAAATTTAAATCAACAAAGTCAAAAACTGGCGAGTTAGTTTTTTCATTTTGCTGCTCAAATTTAACAAGTTGTTTTGAATCTTCACTAAAATAATAAGGAATCAAGTACTCATCAAGTTTAATTGTGTTTTTAAGAGTATTTCCGTCAAATAATAAACTTTTGATTGCAGAAAAATCGCTATTTTTGCTTATTTTTTCAGGATTAAATGCAACATATTTTACTTTCTTTACAAATTGCTGGACTTCTTCGCACGGATGTTTTCCGTTATATTTAAATGTAAAACTAATTCCGACTGTTATTCCAACAAAAGCCAGTCCTGTGAAAAATGATGACAAAATTAATACTTTTCTTTTGTTTTTTTTCATTTTGGCTGCTAAACTTGATGAATTCATAGTCCACACTCCTAAATTTTAATAAATTAATAAATTATAGCATATTTTGCCTTTTTGGCATAGAACTGCTATTATTATTAATTTTATGTTTAAAAATAATAGCAAATTGATTTTTAAAACACAAAATAAGAAAATTAGCAACTTTTTTGCTTTTTTTGCTAAAAAAGTAAATAAAATTTTGCTTTTGTTTAAGTAAGTTATGCTATAATTTTACCTTATTTAATTTAAATCTCTTTCTATTTTAATATTTTAAAACATAAAACTCTTAGATCATGCCAAACTCACTTAATTTAATATCACTTTTAACTAAAAGAATTACTGATTTTTTATCTATCTACGGTTTTGAACACATTAAATCTGATGAACTGACAACTTTTGAGAAAAATTTTGTAAGGTTAAATATTGACAAATCTCACCCTGCTTTTGACCCAACTCAAAGTCTTGTTTTTGACAGCGAAAATTTACTGGCCACTCATAAAACTGGTGTTTCAATTGAAGCAATTGCAAAATATCCTAATCAAGAACGGGCTTTTTTCTCTTTTGGAAAAGTTTTCCGAAACGACGAAGAAGACGCAACTCATTCTCATCAGTTTAATCAATTAGATTTAGTTGCAACCGGAAAATACACTGTCTCACATCTTAAAGGATTGCTTAGTGATTTGCTTGAATTTGTGTTTGAAACAAAATTAGAAACCCGTTTTAGGCCGTCATATTTCCCATTTACGCAACCTTCTTTTGAAGTCGATATTTTTTATCAGGGGCGTTGAATTGAGGTTCTAGGATGTGGACTTTTACACCCAAAAGTTATGAAAAATGCCGGATTTACTGATAAAAATATTTACGGAATTGCCGCTGGAATTGGGATTGAAAGACTAGCTGCTATTAAATTCGGGATTAGTGATATTCGTGAATTTTATAAAAATGATTTACGTTTTTTAAAACAATTTTGATAGGTAAAAAAAATGCTTTTTTCATTAAGAAGATTAAAAAAAATAGCTAATATTGATCATATTAGCGACGAAAAAGTGATTGACGCTTTGATTAGTCTTAGTTTTGAAGTTGATAAAATTTCAAAACTAAACGAAATTTCCGGCATAAAATTTGGAAATATTTTGGAAGTTAAAAAAAATGAAAATGCTGACAATTTACTGATTTGTCAAGTTCAGTTTGACGACAAAATAAGACAAATTCAAACTGCAGCAAAAAATGTCCAAAAAGACAAGCAAGTTTTAGCTTTTGTTCCTGGTTCAACAAATGGAAAAATAACTTTTGAAGCTAAAAAATTACGCGGTCACATTTCTGAAGGAATGCTAGTTTCAGCTAGTGAATTAGGTTTTAGCACTAAACTCTTAAGTCCAGAACTGGACCAAGGAGTACTTGTTTTTGATCCAATTTTTGATCTAGAACAAAATCCGCTTGAAATTTTAGAATTATCTGACCTAATTTTAGATATCAAACTTTTATGAAACAGGCCTGATGCAAATTCTTATTTAGTAATAGCAATTGAACTTGCTGCTTTTTTTGGCACAAAATTGGATTTGGAGTTTGACAAACTAAATTTTGACAGCAAAAGTAAATCAAATTTAGAAATTATTACTAAAAAAAATGAGTCAAAAGTTGCTGCTATTGAGATTGAAAAAGTTCCTAATCTTGGCTTAGTAGATATTTTTTTACTTTTAAAATCAGGTGTTAAAATTGCTGATTTAAACCAAAATTTTGCTAATTTTGTCTTAATTTACACAGGTCAGCCATCTTATTTTTTACAAACAAATAAAGATCAAAACCAAATTAAATTAACTTATCAAGAAACAAAATTACCTGAAATTCAAGACTCATTTGCTACTTTTCAATTTTGAAACAATGATGAATTAATACTAATTCCGGAAATATTCCAAAAACCAATAGAAAAAGATCAAAATTTATACTTAATAATGCCTAAATTTGACTCAGCAAAAATTAGGCAAATTAATCATAATTTTAATTTAAGCAGTCCCTCAGCAAGACAATTGGCAAAAAATTACAGTCAAGGAACAACACTTTTAAGCTTTATTTTTCTAGAATTTTTCCTTGAAAAACACGGAATTAATTTTTCTGCACCAATTAATTTTGACAAAAATCAATTTGACCAAAGACCTAGCATTAATTTTGGACTTGAAGAAGTCCAAAATATTTTAGGAATTGAACTTGAGCAAAAAGATTTTGAAAAAATTAACTCAATTCTTCAGAAAATCTATTATAATTTTAATTCTGACAGTTTTTTAGCACCGTTTTATCGTGTTGACATTGAATTTTTTGCCGATTATTCCGCTGATTTTCTTAGATTTTACGGACTTGAAAAATTAGGGAACAAAAAATTAGCTAAGGTAGAGAGATCAATTTCTGTTGTTGATCCAAAACCAATTCAACTAAAAACTTTAGGTTATTTTGAAGCTAATTCGTTCCTTTTAATTTCTCAGTCAGAAAATTTTAATCCATTAAATTTAAAAACTCAAACCTTAACAACTTATACATCCCAAGAACACACAACAATTAGATATTCACTCGCCTGACAGTTAGCAAAAATTGTAAAATATAATGTTAAGCGAAAAATGATTGATATTAGTCTTTATGAAACAGGTAGTGTCTCCGAGAAACATCAAGTTTTTGCCATGGCTTCGACAGTTTATAATCTTGAAACTCTAAAAGATCATTTAAAAATTTTATACAGTGATAACTTTAGTTTTAAGCCGGCCAAATCTGAATTTCTAAATCCTTCAGTGTCCCAATTTATTTATTGAAATAATACTTTAGTTGGCTGAGTTGGACAAATAAGTGAAAAATATGACTACCAAAACATCAATTTTCTTGAAATAATCGTTTCAAAAATTGATCTTGAACATAAAAATAAACTTGTTAAGTTCGAGCCATATGATAATTCGCAACTTAAATATCGAGATATTACGCTATCTTTAGATAAAAATGATATTCCTGACACTTATTTAGACGTTATTAAAAAAATTCCAGAAATTTTTTCAATAAAATTAAAAGATTATGTTATAATTAATAATCGCCAGAAAATTACTTACAGAGTAACTGGAACTGACAAGGTTTGTCAGGAAATAGATAAATTTTATAAATAATTTCTTCTATTTTTAAAGGAAAAAAATGGCTATAGTTCCGAAACGAAAAACCTCCAAACAAAGAAAACATAAGCGAAATTCTCATTCAGCATTAAAATTGCCAAACCTTGTGAATTGCAGCAATTGTTCTAATAAACAATTACAACATCATGTTTGTCAATTTTGTGGATTTTATAAGAATCGTAAAGTTATAAATTTCCAAGCAATCAATGATAAACATTAACAAGAAAAAAAATTTTAAAAATTTTCTTGTTAAAATAAAATTTTATAGTATAATTACTTTTGGTTTTATTTTGCCGATTTAGCTCAGCGGTAGAGCAGCTGGCTGTTAACCAGTTGGTCGCAGGTTCGATCCCCGCAATCGGCGCCATTGGCCCGTTGGTGAAGCGGTTAACACACATGGTTTTCATCCATGGATTCACGGGTTCGAGTCCCGTACGGGTCACCAAAGATTGGAAGATTAGCTCAGCTGGGAGAGCAACGCCCTTACAAGGCGAAGGTCAGGGGTTCAAGTCCCTTATCTTCCACCATTAGCCACTTTAGCTCAGCAGGCAGAGCAGTCGCCTTGTAAGCGAAAGGTCGTAGGTTCGATTCCTATAAGTGGCACCATCTTTTTAGATAGAGTTTCTAAGTTATGCGCGCAAGTGGTGAAATGGCAGACACGCTAGATTTAGGCTCTAGTGCCTTCGGGCGTAAGGGTTCAAGTCCCTTCTTGCGCACCAGCTTAAGATCAACTTTTAGTTGATTTTTTTATTTTTATAATAATGGTTACATTCCTTTATAAGCCAAAAAATATTAGTTCTGCGACTTTTTTAAGAAAATGAGCAAAAATAAACTCAATCAAAAAAGCAGGTCACTCAGGAACTCTCGATCCTTTTGCATCTGGTTTGTTATTAGTCGCTACTGATGATGATACAAAATTATTGCCTTATTTAGATCAAGAAAACAAAACTTACATTGCCCAAGTCAATTTCGGTTTTTATTCAACAACTTTTGATATAGATGGGGAAATTTTTACCTGTAAATCCGCAACTTGAGTCACAAAAACAGCCCTCGAGTCCAAATTGTTAGAATTAGAACAGCTAGAATTACAGGTCCCGCCGATTTTTTCAAGTAAAAAAATTAGCGGAAAACGCGCTTATGAATATGCGCGAAATGGTAAAGATATAGAATTAGCGCCTATTAAAATAAAAATATCTAAAACCATTTTATTAGAATTTAATGAAAAAAAACAAATCGCAACAATACTTTGAGAAGTTTCAAAAGGTTGTTATATTCGTTCACTAGCTAATGATTTAGGTAAAATGCTAAAAACCGGTGGATATTTATCTGAATTAGAGCGTGTTAAAATCGGTAATTTTGATTTTTCATTTGTTAATTTACCTTTAAAAATACAGAATTTCCTTGATTTTCCACAAATTTTAGTCAATTCAGATCAACTTATTGAACTTTTGAACGGTAAGAAAATTAATTATTTTACCAAAGACAGCGAATTTATTCAACTTGTTTTTGATGAACATTTAGTTGGTTTTGGCAAAATAATTAATAATGAACTATTACCAAAAAAAATTTTTGGTAATAAAGTTAAAAACTTAATAAAAATTTAGGCTTATAATGAATAAATTTAAAATTTTTGCAACAGATATTGATGATACAATTGTGCCTCATGGTGGTCAAGAAATTCCCGAAAAAATAGACTTGCTTTTTGCAAAATTAAAAGAGAAAAATATTATCACAACTTTTGTAACTGGGCGTGATTTTGTGACGATAGGGCAATTAATTAATGCAAAAAATGTCGATTACTTCATTGGAGCCAACGGTGCTTTCATTTTTGATTTCAAAAAAAAGCAAATGATTTATGAAAATCCTATTAAAATCAGTGATTTTTTAAAAATTGTTGAGTTTTTCGATCAGCACAAAGTTCGCTACATAATTATGGACTCTGAGTGAATTTATACCTCAAACTACTTTCCACAGCATTCTTCAAAGTTTTTAAGTCCGTATTTTGATCGAATGAAGCCGTTAAAAATGTGTAATTTTAAGAATAATTTCCACATTTTTACAGTTGTTGATGATCAGGACACAACTTCTGAAATACAGTTAAAATTTGAAGAATTTGCTGAAAAAAATAATCTAAATGTTAGCGTCAGCTCAAGGTGGTCATGAGGATTTTTCATTGGCGCAAAAAACGTTGACAAAATGCAGACTTTAGAAATTCTTGCAAAAATGCATAATGTTGAAATTCACGAAATTATTGCCTTTGGTGATTCGCGAAATGACACTAAAATGTTAAAAAATGTTGGCTTTGGCGTTGCAATGGAAAACTCAACAGTTCCAGAGGTAAAAGAAGCTGCAAAAGATATTGCCCCACCTGTTGATTCTTTTGGCGTTTACCTTAAAGCAATAGAATTAAACATAATTGATTAAAATGACAAAAGTCTTTTATTATCCAAGCTCAAAATTTGATTTTGCTGATCCTGTTTTTGTTCTGGGTGGATTTGAATCATTTCATTTAGGACACCTTGAACTTCTAAAAAATGCAACAATTTTAGGCCAAAATGTTATCTTAATGCTGATTAGAGATCCATCAAAACTGCCAAAAAATACAAGCAAAAATTTCACTGATCTTGACGCGCGTATTCAAATGATGGCTAATTCTGGGGTTCAAAATATTTTAATTTTTGACTTTGACTCCAAAATGCAAGAACTTGATGGTCAAGAATTTATTGAAATTTTTTTAAATTATGGTGCTAAATTTTTTGTTGTTGGCAAAAATTTTAGTTTTGGCAAAAACGCTAGTTGAAATTCGAAGAAATTGCAAAATTTCTTCCCCAAAACTAAAATTATTGATCATTTAGCTGAAAATAATAAAAAAATTTCAACAAAAAATTTAAAACTTTTCCTTGAATTTGGTGACTTTGAAAATTTAAATAAGTTTTTGGCTTCAAATTTTTTAGTTAGCACCTCAATTAGCCCAGAAGGAAAATTTACTTGAGACTCATCATTAATTTGTCCTGCTCCTGGTATTTATCTTGGCTATTTTGTTAATATAAGCGAAAATATAAAATTTCCGGTCATTATTCATATAGAATTTGATAGCCGGGCCGGAAAAGTTCATTTTTTTGAACAGCCAAACATAAATTCAGGTTTTCTTGAAATTATCAAGCAGATTCGCCTTATTTATTCACAAAAAAACAATGTCTTGAAAGACCAAGACATTGAAAATGCAAAAAAATTATTCAAAGAACAGCATAGAAAAATTAGTCAAATTTAGTTTTTCTATGTCAAACACGCATAAATTCGGTATATAAATCTGAGCGGTTAACGTTGAGTTCTCTTTGAAGTTTTGTAGTTAATAAGTCTGCCACAAAAAGTTGGGATATTTTTGCACCAATTGAAAAAAGACTATTATTTTGCTCTAAATTATCAACATAAACAACTTCTGAATATTGAGTCGGCTCGAGTGAAATATTAGAAGTAATAAAAATAGTATAAATTTGTTGTTGCTTTAATAGTTTAGCAATCGCAAGTGCACTTTTTGAAGTCATCGAAGTTGAAAAAATAAATAAACAAGTATTCATAGGTGAATCAACTCAGGCAGCAATATCAGTGATTGAATTAGCCCTAAAAGCATTTAAGTGTAAATTTCTTAAATTATGTGTAAATTCAGTTGCGGCAATTAAGGATGCGCCAGCACCAAAAACAATAATTTTATCCATTTTTAACATCAAATTAGCAATTCGATTGATTTGATTAACATCTAAAATTGCCAAAGTTTTTTCAATACTGTGAGCATAAAGAAGATTTATGTTCTCAATTTCATCATTTTCATTATATAAATTGTTATCTTTATCGATTTTTAATCATTCAATTACGAATTTTTTTAGTTCTTTAAAGTTGTTAAAACCAAGTTTTTTAGTTAATTGAGTAATTGTTCCGACGCTTATAAATAAAATTGCAGCAAGTTCATTAATTGTCAGTTCCACAAATTTTTGTGGTTTTGTTTCTATGAAACGAATTATTAGTTTTTCAATATGTGTTAATTTAAAATTTTTCGAAATAGTAAGTACACTCATAATAATTTAATTATACTAAAAAAATAAAAAAAATTATATAAATTTTATAAATTTTTATACTATTAAAAAAATTTATAAAATCAATGGCTAAAACTCCGAAAAAATTATTTTCAAACACAATTATAAAGTAAATTTAGCACATTTTTTTATATTTCATTAAAGTTTATCTCACATTTTATGATTCAACCTTAATTTTTATAAATTTAATATCAGCAAACCATTTTTCATCAAAATTTCTAGGCTAAATTCACTTTTGATATGATCTTCAGCTTAAATTCGCAAAACTTTTACTCTTTTGGCGCTGGTTTTCCTTTCCTTTTATAACCAATTGATTTTATTCCTAAAAATTGGTAGTGTTTATGAAACACGTACGTGGATACAAAATTTCCCTCATTTTTGTAAATCTTATATAGGGCGTCGCGACCTATTGCTTTTTGATTTAAAATGAAAGTTTTACGAATTCACTCAAGCAACTTTTCATCATAAATCATTTCCTTTGGTGGTTTTTTCACCCTTATTTTTTCATAAATCGAAGTACGATTAACATTTAAAATACTAGAAATTCTAGTGCTATTTTCGATTTTATCTTTATATTTTTCTTGTTCTTGTTTTCGTTTTTTAAGCTCCTCAACAACAATTGCGTGCTTAATCCCTGATCTTCTAAGAATATTTTCCACTATTTCTTGATAAATTACACGATCATTTTCAGAAAGATCGTTAATTGTATATTTCTTTTTTGGTTTGCGTGGAGATTTGTTTTTCCCACCAGCACTTATTGGACTTTTCATACCATTATTATAATACTTTTTTTGCCAATTTGCTATCAAATTATTACCATATATATGCAAATTTCATTGTTTATGGAGATTTTACTTTTTGATTTATTTTGTAAATTTGTCTAAATTTTTCTTAAAAAGGTAAAATTCAATTTTTAATCCTTTAGTTTCGGCATTTTAATGTATTTAAATTCCTATTCAACTGCAAATTTGTATTGTTTCATTTTGACAATCTTTTTTTGAATGCGTCTAAAATTAGTATACTAACTTACTTACTTTTTTTTTTTTTTTTATTGTACAATTTATTATTACAATAAAAAAAATAATATTGCCACTACATTTTTACACTTATAGATTTAAGCTATAAATTAGTAAAAAAATGAACAACTTCATAATTTGGAGGACTTAACTAAATAATGAAAACATTTAAAATAAACGAGCGATTATATCTTAAACCTACAGACATGTATCAGGTTGCTTATGAACAATGGTATGCATTCGAAAAAAAAGTTATCGTATTAAAACCTTACAACCTTACTTATCAACAATTACAAAGTACACCTATTAGAATAGCACTTTGCGAGGTTTATTTTGATGGACTTATTGCCGAATTTAGAATTACCCACCAAACCCAAATTACCGAACTTTCTAAAATACTTCAACGATTAAATTTTTCTGGAAATTTAATTGCTGATATTTCAAAAGTAATACTAAACAATTGAGAAGATCAATTTAAAAATAAAGACCTAGAACTTGTAACATTCCCAAGTACACCAGATCACTTTTACAAATCAGTGTTTAACGACAAACACGAACCTTTTCCAAAAGGTCGTTTTGATTTCTAATTCTAACGAGCTAGTTATTGCATTCGCTTTTAAAACCCAGACTATAATAAATAAAATAAGTAGTAAAAAGCTATTTAATAGATGTTGCATGTAAAGAACATATAAGCAAAGTCAAACTTACAAAATAGAAATAGACCACATCCACCTATTAATAACAAAATATTTTATCCCGAGTTTCCCAGTTTTAAGACAAAAATTCACTTTTTAGTGAATATAAATATGAAGAAACACCCGTAAATCGGTGTTTTTTTAATGTAAAACCTTAATTTTATAAGTAGCATTTGGTAGCATTTTAAGTAATTTTATGGTATAATTATAAATTATGAAAAAACAAAAATTAACTAAGTTGGTTTAGTATCGATGTTGCAAAAATTAAGACAAAGGGTTGAATTTAACACTTTAGATCAGCAAATTATATTTAAAAAACACGATGGTGTCCCTAGCGATCCAAACATTTGAAATAGATATGATTTTTACTTTGATATCTTAATAAATCACTAATAAAATTGTAACCAACTTTTACCAAAAAACTTAAAAAAGTCCCTAAAACCGGATACTTTTTTAAAATTACCTTATGAAACTGGGAAACTCGGGATTAATAACAAAATATTTTATTTTAATATTACTAATTTTGACCTAGGTACTATTAAAACATTTTTTGACTATCTATTTCATTTGAGAGCTACACAAAATACTTAATATTCCAGAATTTGATGAACAAAAAATTTCTTTTTTTTTACTTGATAAGTTAAAAAAAGAAATTTTTTATTTTATAAATTGTCATTTTTAAAATTTTAGACAAAAATCGAATTTTTCAACTAAATTTTGGTCTAAATTATGCAAAACTAACATGAGGGTTACGTCTTGCTCAAGTAGCCAATTTATAAGATTATTAATATTTGATTTGTCAAGATTTGAAAAACCTTCATCGATAATTAATATTTTTTTAGCTTCAAAAACATGACTTGCAAAATTAATTAACTGTTTTTGGCCAACTGATAGATCTGTTTTTTCTTGGTAATTAATTAAATTTTTGTCTTTTATGTCATTCAAATTAACTAAATTAATTAATTCATTGATTTTTTCAAGATCAGTTTTTGAATAAAAACTGATATTTCCAGCTAAATCACCTTCAATTAAGGCCGGACTATTATCAATAAAACTTATATTTTGAATAATATTTTTATCAGAAATGGTTTTTAAATTAGTTGAATTGAAAAAAATCTCACCTTTATAACCACGCTCAATACCCATTAAAATCTTTAAAAACGTCGATTTTCCAGAGCCATTATCACCTTGAAGCAAATATTTTTTACCACCAATAATTTCAAAATTAATATTTTTTAGCACCTTTTTATCTTCATAATCAAAATTCAAGTTTTTGACGCTAATTTTATGGATTCTTTCTGTAAAATCATCAAAATTCAAGTTTGTTTTAGGCTTATTTTCATTTAATTTAGAATCCTTAAATTGCCTTTTTAGTGATAAATATTGAACACTCACAACAATAAAGGTGTTAAAATTACTGATAAATAACTGATTGGCACTATTGATAGTTACCAATGCAATAATTGTTGATGCTGGATTTTCATAATAAATTCCTAAAAAAATGATTGCTAAATCCGTTAAAATTAAAAATAATTTGCGAATTGTTAAATTTATATTTAGATTAAATTGATCCCACAATGTATATTTTCTTTGCATAAAACTTGCGTTTTTTGATGTTGGTTTTAGGATTTTTTTTAGTAAATGAATTTTGCCAAAAAATAAAAACGCCTCAAATTTATTTAATTTTTCGCTAAATTCACTGTTTAAATTTTCAAGCGAATCTAGTTGTTGTCTAATTTTTTGACTAAAAAATTTTCTAAAAAAAACAGGAAAACTAATTCAAGCCAAAGTCAAACCAAGAACTATTGACCCAATTATTGGATTTATATAAAAAATAGTTGCCAAAATCGCAATAATTGGAAAAATTAAAGAAATAATATAAAATAAAAATGCAAAAAGTGACTCACCCTTTGTAAAAGCCTCATTAAAAAACAATGAAAAATAGTTGCCAGGCGTATTTTTAACATATTCTTTATATGATAAATTGTTAAATATACTCAATTTTTCTTTAATTAATTTTACCGCACTTAATTGTCCAAAAATTCTTGTAAAAAGTGAATTATAAATAACAGATAAAAGAGAGCTAATTATAATTGCAAACATATCTAAGCCTAACCAAATTCACATTTGAACTTGATTATTGTCTAATAAAGCCTGGTATAAAAATCTTTTTGTAACTACTGAAAGACCGGTAAGACAAAATATAAAAAGTGAATAAAATATATTAAAAGTATGCAATTTAACTATTTTTTTCATGATTATTTTTCTCCAGGTTAATTATTTCATCAAAGCCTAATTTTTGCAAATCGCTTATATGGTGGCTGACAAAAATAATAGTTAATTCAGGATTTTTTAACAATTGACCTATTAAAATATTTGAATAATCTTTCTGAATATTATCAAAAGCTTCATCAATTAATCAAAATTTAATAGGAGAATATTTGAGTCGTGCAAAAACAATTTTTTGTTTTTGACCTTCTGAAAGACTATTAGAACTAATTTGGGCCTCAAGGTCAAAGTCAATTTCTAGCGATTTCAGAATTGAATTCAGCTTTTGATAATCTGGATTTTCCGCAAATAAAGTAATGTTGTTTTTGAGACTTGTGTTAAAAATCAAATTTTGGTTATCAATAAGTCCGATTTGGTCTCTTAGATATTTTTGGCGCAATTCTTTCTGCTCATAGTTATTATTTATTAAGATTTTCCCTTCGTAAGTGTCATAAACTCCGGAAATTATTTTAATTAGGGTGGATTTTCCGGCGCCATTTGGTGCTGAAATCAAGTATTTTTTATTTTTTTCGAAAATAAAATTGAAATTATCTACGATAGTTTTATCTTCAAATTTAAAACTAACATTTTGGAATTTAATACTATTGATAGGTTCTTCAATCATTACTTTTTGTTCTGACAAATTATTATCTTCAACAATTTTGTCAAACAAAAATGACGATTGTTTGAATGAAAATAATCCGAGGACGATTTCTCCAATGTCAGAATGCAATTGATTTGAGTATAAAAGTAGTGATAGAAAAATCGTCAAACTATAAAAATTATAAAATGTTAAAACTGATATTTCCATTATAATAAATGCTATTGAAATACTAAATAAAAAATTTAATCAAACATTTAACTTTGTCAGTTTTTTATACTCTTTTATTTGTTTTTTGGAAAAATTTTTATAACTTGTGTAAAATAATTGTTTAAATTTTTCTATTTTATTGTGAAAGTAGAATGATTTAAATGAATTAAGAAGTCCTAAATTATACTGTGAAAAAATTTCGCTATCTCTTGATAGATTCATGACAGGTTCTGATGCAAAATTGTTAATTTTTTGTTGAAAAAATAGCAAAACTAAACTTAAAATCATGGTCGATAAAATTAAAATTCAACTTCAATTTAATGACAAAACTATCATTAATGAGATTCCGCCAAAAATTGATATAAGTGGAGTTATTATGTTTAAAAAGTTACCAATTATTTCTAAAGCAAGTCTAAGATCATAATTAAACCACGAAATCATAGAATTTCTGTTAAATTTCAAGTGAAAATAGGAGCTGTTTTGAATTTTTTTAATAATAATATCGCTTAATTTATTCCTGATATCC
The DNA here is from genome assembly GCF_038095975.1 of Mesomycoplasma ovipneumoniae. Taxonomy (NCBI): domain Bacteria; kingdom Bacillati; phylum Mycoplasmatota; order Mycoplasmoidales; family Metamycoplasmataceae; genus Mesomycoplasma; species Mesomycoplasma ovipneumoniae. Next base: position 832,708 of record NZ_CP146003.1, read on the forward strand.
ATTTCTAAAAGACTGAAAATCCAACCTTTTAGAAATGAAAAAAAGATAAAAATTCCAAGTGGCGCTATCAACATAACCAAAGTCAAACCTAAATTAAGGGTAGGTTTTTCTTCGGAAAAAAATTCAATAACAAATTTATAACTAAAAATGTGAACTAAAAGACCTGCTTCTTTTATAAATATTATAAAAAATATTAGTATGAATTTTGCTCTTGCTAAGTTGAATAATTTGAAAATGTTCATTTTTTCTCCACAATTATTCTAATTAAGATAGTATAAATATTTAGGGAAAATAATTAAGCAAATAATTCTGAAATTGTTATTATAGAGGCGTAAATTTTTGGCTTATAATTATTATTTTTTAAATTTTTTGGGGAATATTAACTAAAAAAGCAGAGGTTTTATTAAAAAACTTGTCATTAAATAATGAAATTTTACTTAATATTTTTTCTCTTTTAGAACTTCGAACATATCAAGTTTCCAGAAAATTTGTCTAAGATGCCAAAAAAAAGTAGTTTTTTCTGATTCTGGTAGCAAGATTAAATCTAGGAATTTCATCACATACACCCGCAATATTTTTTTCATAATTTTAACATTTTAATAAAATTTTAAAAAGAAAAATTAATAAAATTTTTTATGTTTTATTGTTGGTTATAGGTATTAAATAAAAGTAAGTAAATCAAAAAAACTATGAATCTCTTGTATGTAATTAATGTCTTCAGTATCTAATTTTACTTTAGAACCAAATAATTTTTTAACTACTGGAAATTTAAAATTCAATGTAAATAGTTTTAAATTTGATTTGAATAATCCAAAAGAATTTGAATTTAATTCTGAAAATAACAAATCTTCAAGCACAAAATTATGAATATACCAAATTTTTTAGCAATTTGTAGGAAAAAATGAAATTTATGGTACAATTTTTTATCAAAGGAAAAATTATGCCAAAATATATTTTTGTCAGCGGTGGAGTTTTATCCGGGATTGGCAAAGGTGTTTCAGTTGCTTCAGTTGCTAATTTACTAAAAAATTGCGGCTATTCGGTTTATATTTTGAAATTGGATCCATATTTAAATGTTGATCCAGGAGTTTTATCACCTTATGAACACGGTGAAGTTTTTGTAACCGCCGATGGTGGTGAAACTGATTTAGATTTAGGTCATTACGAGCGATTTGTTGGTCAAAATTTTTCAAAAGATTCAAATCACACAAGTGGTAAAATTTTACTTTCAATTATTAAAAAAGAAAGAAAAGGTTTTTATCAAGGAAAAACTGTCCAAATAATTCCACATGTAATTGATGAAATTATTTCACGAATCAAAAATGTTGGCAATAAATACCAAAGTGATTTTATTTTAGTCGAAATTGGTGGGACTGTTGGTGATATGGAATCAAATCCGTTTTTCTTTGCAGCCTCACAGATGGCCGCTGAGTCAAATTTTAAGAATGTGTTTTTTATTCACACAACCTACATTCCTTTTTTGAATGCTTCTAATGAATTTAAAACTAAGCCGGCTCAGTTTTCTATAGCTGAATTAAATTCGCGCGGAATTCGTGCAAATTCCATTTTTTTACGACTTGAACATGATCAAATTGATGATCATGTTGCTAAAAAAGTTGCAAAAAGTGCCTTTTTGCCATTAGAAAATGTTATTGTAATTCCGAATCTTAAAAATATCTACCAACTTCCGTTGTTATTAGAAAAAAGTAACCTATTAAATGCTATTTTTTCCCATTTTGAATTAGAACATAGACAACCTAAATTAGACAAATGGCGAGATTTTACTAATTTATTATTAAAAAAATGAGATAAAACAATAAAAATAGGTGCACTTGGAAAATACACACAATTTTTAGATGCTTATAAGTCAATTTTAGAAGCACTAAAAATAACAGCCGCCTACCAAAAAATAAATTTAGAATTAGAATTTATTAATACCGCTGATCTAAACTTTTCAACTAGTCAGTTAAAAAATTTTGATGGTATAATAATTTTACCAGGTTTTGGTTTTCGTGGATTTGAAAATAAAGTTGAATCTGCTATTTTTACTTATCAAAATAATATTCCAACATTTGGAATTTGCCTTGGAATGCAAGCAATGACAGTTGCAATTGCGCGATTAAATGGGATTAAAAACGCACATTCAGCTGAGTTTTTAGCAGAAAAACCTAATCAAACTAGCGTTCTTGATTACAATAAAATTGATGGTTCTAAACTTCAAATTGGTGGAACTCTTCGACTTGGTGAATATAAGGTTGTTTTTGCCCAAAATTCCAGAATTGCTCAGATTTATGGAACTTCTTTTGCATACGAAAGACACCGTCATCGATTTGAAGTGGTTCAAAAATATGTTGATCAACTTGAGAATTCTGACTTTAGTTTTACTGGTCGAGATTCAGTTTCTAATTTAATTGAAGTTTGCGAATCTAAATCTCATATTTTTTATATTGGTGTCCAATATCATCCTGAATTTGTAACAAGACCTCTAGAATCTCACCCACTTTTTAATAGTTTTTTTGAAACAATTATTAAAAATAAGTACTAAATTATTGTTTTTTTACTAATTTAAAGACTGGGGCAACATAATAAATCCCAGAAATCACTGATATAATTGCTGCAAAAATAGTTGTCAAATTAAATAAATAATAGTGTTTTATAAAAATTTCAGCACTAATTGAGTATCCAAGGAAAATAATAATAATCGCTAAAATTTGTAAAACTGTCTTTAGTTTTCCTAAAAAATTAGCAGCTACATTAATATTTTTTTTCGCAAGAAAAATACGAAAGCCATCGACAATAATATCGCGCAAAACAAAAACCAAAACAAGAAATCACGGCGTTAATTCTAAATAGGATAAGAGAAAAAAAGTCGTTGTTGTCAATATTTTATCGGTTATTGGGTCAAAAATTTTGCCTAATTCTGACTCAAGTCTAAATTTTCGGGCAAGGTAACCATCAAGAAAATCGGTCAAACTTGAAGCAACAAAAAAGAAAAACGCTGTATAAAATAGCGAAAAATAATTATATTTGGAAAAAAGAAAGAGTAAAATAAAAATTATTAAGCCGCCAAGAAGACGAAAAAAAGTTAAAAAATTAATAAAATAAAATAAAATATCTATTTTTTTCTTCATTTTTTTCAAAAAGGTAGCTTAATCGGTTTTGTCGGAATGCGATTTTGATCAAAATATTGCTGACTTAATGTTGAGAGATCGTCAATTTTAACTTTTTTTTGTTTTAAATCAGCAATTAAATGACTATAGTATTTCAAAAAGCGGATTTTTTCGTCATTATATAATCCAAGGATAGTTTTGTCATATTTTTTCAAATAACTAGCAAAATCAGTAAAATAATTAAGTTCCTTAGTATTATGTTTTGCTCATAAATTTGATTTACTTTTGGATAAAATATTTATATTATTGAAAAAAATTTTTTCAGTTTCATACCCTGTTTGAATAATTTGGGACACAACTTGATCATTTTGGAGAACCTCAAGGTGAACGCGTGCTAAATTGTTTACATCTGACATTTTAAGATTAGCACCAACAACAAAATTTGATACTAAATCAATATTTTTTTCAATTATTACAATAATTCGCGCTAAAAAAATTGCTAAGGTTTTGTTACTTAAGTCCTTAAGTTCAGCTTTTTCTATCTTTAGTCGCCTTAATTTAAGACGATTTGAAATAAAACCATAGGCTAAAAATCCTATGATTAGTGTTGTGAGCAGTGCAATTACGACTATTAAATTAGTATCAACCATAAATAAAAATTAAAAAATATAGCTATCTATTTTGTTTTTTTCTTAAATTTTGCCTTAAAATTATAGGTATTTTTGCTTTCAGGATCAGGCTTTAGAAAGCGACATTTAGGAAAACCACTACATGCAATAAAACGCTGTGAAGTTTTGCGATTGTAACGGTAAACCAAATCCATACTGCATTCAGGACATTTTTCACCAGTTGTTTCAATTTCCATAACTATTTTTTCAAGCGGCTTTGATGAATCTGTAATTTTCTCTATTTGTGTTCAAAAATTATCAAGAAATTCTTTATAATCTTGTTTTCCTTGAGCAATCAAGTCAAGTTCTTCTTCAATTTTAGCAGTAAAATTAGTATTAATAATATCTGGTGAAATTTTTAAAAGATTTTCCAAAACTATTCGCCCAAATTCGCTCGGAATTAACGCTTTTGACTCACTTTGAACATATAAATGATCTTTAAGTTTTTTAACCGAAATTGCAAACGTTGATGGACGGCCAACTTTGATATCATCTAACTTTTCAATTAAAGTACCATCATTAAATCTTGCCGGTGGTTGGGTTTCGTGCCTGGATTCTTTAATAGTTTTCTCAAAATTTGATTCAACTTCAAATTTTGAGTCAACTAAATTATCTAATGATTCAAATTCAGGTTTGAATTTTAATTCAGGAAGTTCAGTTGCCTTGAAGTATCCATCAAATACAAATTCTGAAAATGAATAAGTAAAATTGTGTTTTTTTGAGGATGTTTTAAATAATAGACGGGTAATTTTCCGAACAGGAACTTCCATCATTGCTGCAAGTGTTGTATTATAAACTAATTGGTAAATTTGGAAATCTAGTTGACTTAAAGGATATTTTTCTTTTGCTTGTTCAGGGCTAAGTTCTAAATCTGTTGGTCTAATGGCCTCGTGGGCATCTTGATCACCAGCAAAACCTTTGATTGATTTAGCTATATAATCTTTACCAAAATTTTTTGAAATAAATTCGCGTCCTTTTTGAAGAAAAGTTTCACTAAGACGAGTTGAATCAGTTCTTGGATAGGAAATTAAACCATGATCGCCAAAACCTTCATAAAGTTTTTGTAGCGATAATGAAACAGAAGAAGACGAATATTGCGACATCTTTTTAAAAACAGTCGCTTGTTTTAAAGGTGAAATTTTAGGATCCTTTTTTCGGGAAACCTTAAATTCATCAAGAATTAAAAACGGATTAGTTTTAATTTCATCAGTGATTTCTGTCAAAGATTCCTGGGAAAAAATCCAGTCAGATTTTTTGGACTCATTTTCAGGATTATAATAATTAACCTCAAAAGAATTGTGTTTTTCGTCTTTTAATAGAACTGAAAGATTGAAATAAACCTCGGGAATAAAGGCCTTAATTTCTTCTTCCCTTTCAACAACTAACTTTAGACCAATAGATTGGACACGTCCGGCAGCAGGAATTTTAGGTGCATTTTGAATTTTAGTTTTTAACAACGAAGAAAGACGAAAGCCAATAATTCTATCAAGCATTCGTCTAGTTTGCTGGGAATTTACCAAATCTTGATTGAGAAGACCCGGATTTTCAAGAGCAGAAATAATTGCTGGTTTTGTAATTTCGTTATATTTTATCCGTTGATATTTATCAACGACATCAAGATATTCAACAAGTGAAGCACCAATTGCTTCACCTTCGCGATCAGCATCGGTTGCTATAATGACTGTTTTAGCTTTTTTTGCTAATTTTTTTAATTCAGTTACAGTTTTTCTCTTAGTTTTATCAATTACATAAGAAGGTGTTCAGGTTTTTAAATTAATTCCAAGCCCAAATTCACCGGTTTTAGCCAAATTTGTAATGTGACCAACACAAGATGTTACTGTATAAGATGAATCTAGATAAGATGAAATCGTATTGATTTTATTTGGAGATTCAACAATTATTAGCTTTTCCACGATTTAAGGACAATTTTAACTTTTTAATTCTTTTCTTTTAATTTCTTTAAGACGTGCAGATTTTCCAGAACGTTCCTTCATATAATATAATTTTGCGCGACGAACTTTGTTTGAACGGACAACTTCAATTTTGTCAACAAGTGGAGAATGAAGTAAAAATGTTCTCTCAACACCAACACCGTGAGAAATTTTACGAACTACAAAGCTTGAAGATAGCCCATTTTTCTTAAATTTAATTACTAAACCTTCAAAAATTTGAATTCTACTTTTATTACCTTCTTGAATTTTAACGTGAACACGAACGTTATCGCCTGGCTGAAAAGTTTGGAAATCACGTATTTGGGTTGCTTCAACAATTTCCATTAATCTTGTTTGCATGTCTTACTCCTTAAAAATTTTTTTGTTGATTTATAAATTATAATAAAAAAAATTTATTTAACTATTTTTTTCTTTAAATTTTATATACTTCTCTCATAAATCAGGGCGTTTTTTTTGGGTATTAATTTCTCTTTGCTTTTGACGCCAGGATTCAATGTCTTTATGATTGCCTGAAATTAAAACTTCAGGAACTAATAACCCACGAAAATTTGCTGGTCGAGAATATTGAGGATAATCTAATAAAAAATTATTAAAAGTTTCATTATCTAAAGAATTTGGGTTTATTACGTTTGGCTGTAAACGCGAAATTGCATCAATTATTGCCATTGCAGCTATTTCGCCCCCAGTTAAAACAAAATCACCTAAAGACAATTCAAAATCGATGAAATTATCAATAATTCTTTGATCAAAACCTTCATAATGACCACATAAAAGAGTTATTTCTGGCTCTTTTGCTAATTTTTTTGCAATATTTTGGTCAAATTTTTTACCTTGAGGGCTCAGAGCTATTTTTATGCCTCCAACCTTTTCAAGAGCATCAACAACTGGCTGAATTTGCAAAAGTAAACCAGGGCCACCGCCATAAACATAATCATCTACTTTTTGATGCTTATTTTGACTAAAATCGCGAAAATTAATAATATTAACTGATATATCTCCTCTTTGAATTGCCTTTCCAATGATTGATTCAGAAGTAAAGGTTTCAAAATAGCGGGGAAACAATGTTAAAACATTAATTTTCATCTTTTAAGTTTTGAAAGAACTTTATGCTGAATGTTTTTGTTCTAAAAAAGTTTCAAAAATACCTTTTTTAGAAAAAATAGTTCGCACAGTGTTTGTTGTTTGAGCGCCTATATGCAATCAACGATATGTTTTTTCTAAATTAACCCTAGCAACTTTTTTCTGAGGATCATAAAATCCAAGTGATTCAATAAAACGACCATCACGAGGTGCACGCGCATCTGCGACAACTATTTTATAAATTGGACTAAATTTAGAGCCCATTCTTTGAAGACGAATTTTTACCATTTTAGTTCCTTTACTAGCTTTTTTGGGTTATTTTCATTAAGCAATTAAATAATTATATCATAAAATAATAAAAAAACAAATTTTTAAATAATTTTTGAGCGTGAAAAATCTAAAAAGATTAGCAAACACAGTTAATTTTATTGTTTCTTGAAATATATTAAATATTTAGTTAAAATATTCTCTAAGAAAAGTGGTTCTAATTTTTTTTAACAGTTGATTGTTGCGTTATATAGCGATAAATTTTGTTTTTTTATGGTTATTTACTAAAACAAAGGAGCTTTTTTCAAAGCTTTTCATCATAGGATTGATGTGGCTAGTTTTGCAAAAATCTTTGTTGATAAAATTATTTAAATCTAAATTGTTTCATAAATTTGCAAATTAGAATTGAATAAAGATATTTTACCATAAAATCTAAATTTTTTAAATTTAAACATAAAAATTTTAACTTAAAAAGTAAAATTACAAAATTTTTAAACTGCTTTTTTAGTTAAAATACTGGCAAAAATCATAAAAAAACTACTATTTAAACTCAATGCAAATAGAAAACTCGTTTTTATTTGCGTCGAGCCTAAAAAAACATATGAAGTTTTGAAAGAACAAAAACCAAAAGCCATAAATTTGTAGATTTCTAAACGGTTAAATTTAAGGCATTCCATTAAGGCATTCCATTAAGGCATTCCATCATATTTAAAAATATAATGGATAATTCGCACTGTCTGATTTTATTAGACAAAAAACATAACTAAGTCCCCCTTAATTCTAAAATCCAAATTTATTAATTATTCTTAGTCAAATTTATTATAACATAATTTTATTTTAGACCAAGCATTTTTTTTTTTTTTTGCAGAAGGTTAATTTTAAAATAATAAAATTAAGATTTTAGCGTCAAAAAACGTGATTTAGCGGTATTTTTGCGTATTTATATTCGCTAAAAAGTGAATTTTTGGCATCAAACTGTAAAACTCAGGAGTTTTGTTAATTATTCTTTTGTGGTTAAATATTAACAAAAGGTCTACTATAATTTCAAGACGGTAAATTCTTTATTAAATAAAATTTAGTCACCCAATGAAATTAAAAATTCGGAAAAATATTGCAAAAATTTCAAATTGTGCTATAATTATTTTGCATTTTTAAATTAACAGCATTAAATATTGTTAAAAAAAATTCAAAATTTGTCAAGATTTGTGAGTATCCTGCTGTTGGTGAAAACATTAGATTTTGAATTCATTTAATAAATATTTAGTTTTCTCTTTTTAGTCTAAAAATGCAAATTAAATTAGTAAAAGGAGAAAAATGTCACGCTATACAGGCCCAATTTTTAAAAAATCACGTCGTGTTGGCTTTTCTATTCTTGAAACTGGAAAAGAATTTGCAAAAGGTAAACAACGAAAATACGCACCAGGGCAACATGGTCAAAGACGTTCAAAACTTTCTGACTACGGTGTTCACCTTCGTGAAAAACAAAAAGTCCGTTTTATGTACGGTTTATCAGAAAAACAGTTTAGAAATACATATAAAAAAGCAACTAAAAAAACTGGTATTGCCGGAACTTTATTCTTACAAGCGCTCGAATCTCGACTTGATAATTCCGTATATCGCGCAGGATTTGCCGAAACTCGTCGTCAAGCTCGTCAATTAGTTAGCCACGGTCATTTTTTGGTTAATGGGAAAAAAGTTAATATTCCATCATACCAATTAAGACAAGGTGATACATTTGAATTAACTAAGTTAAAAAATGAAAAAATCCGTAAAAACGAGCAAATTTTAACAGCATTAGAAACAAAAACAGCCGCACCTTGGCTTGAAGTTGATAAACAAAATTTCAAAGTTGTTTTTTCTCGTCGTCCGGAACGTTCTGAGTTAAATCAGGAAATTAAAGAATCACTAATTGTTGAGTTCTACAGTAAATAATCTAATATTCTATATAATTGAAAAATCCAAACCTTGATTAGTTTGGATTTTTTTTGTTAAAAATGGTATAATTTAACAAAAATAAGGGGGAAAAATGCCAAAAAAATTTGCTATATCTTCAGATCATGCTGGTTTTGAGAGAAAAAAAGAAATAATTCAATATCTTGAATCCTTAGGTCATCAAGTTACCGACCTAGGGCCATATAATGATGAGTCAAGTTCTTATGCAATTTATGGGAAAAAGTTAGCTAATTTTTTACTTGAAAATGAAAATCAGATCGGAATTGGAATTTGTGGAACAGGTCTTGGTATGTCTTATGCGCTAAATCGTTTTAAAGGGATTCGTGCCGCAAGAGTAACAAATGAAAATGATGCTTTTTTGGCCAAATTACATAATAATGCAAATGCTCTAGCTCTTTCGGGTAGATTTAATTCCCTTGAAGAATCTAAAAAAATTATTGATAAATTTTTAGAAGCAGAATACGAAGCTGGCCGGCACCAATCTCGAATTGACGAATTGGACAAATAAAATGCCTGAATTGCCAGAAGTTGTAACCGTTGTAAATGCCTTAAAAAACGAGATTATCGGTAAAAAAATAGTCAATGTTTTGGCTAAAGATGAAAGTTTTGTAAAAGAAATTTCATTTGTTGAATTTCAAAAAATATTGAAAAATTCAACTATAATTGATGTTCAAAATAGGGCTAAACATATTTTATTTTTCTTAGATAACCAAAAAGTTTTACTCTCACATTTGCGAATGAACGGGAAATATTTTACTTATAAGTACCCAAAATGAAATAAATTTGACTATATTTCCTTTATTTTTTCAGATAATTCGGTTTTAAATTATAATGATAGTCGAAAATTCGGGACTTTTATTATTAGAGATCGTTTTAATTTATTCAAAACTAAACCCTTAGTCGATTTAGGACCTGAACCTTTTTATATTAATGTTGAGGATTTTTACCAAAAAATCCAAAAATCAACTCGCTCAATCAAATCGATTTTACTTGATCAGAAAATAATGAGTGGGCTAGGAAATATTTATGCTGATGAGGTTTGTTTTGCGGCTAAAATTTCTCCAGACAAAATTGCTAACCAAATAACCTTAGAACAAGCCAAAATAATCGTTGAAAAGAGCAAAGAAATTCTGCAAAAATCAATTGAATTGGGTGGATCAAGTATAAATTCATATACTTCTTTGAATGCTAAAGAGGGTAAATTTCAAAATTTTTTGAAGGTACATACTAAAAAAAAATTTACCTTGCACTAAGTGCAATGAAAAAATTTTAAAAGTTGTTGTTGCTGGCAGAGGAACTTATTTTTGCCCAACCTGCCAAGTTGAATAAAAAACCTATCGCGAGTTTCCCAGTTTGATAAAATAATCTTAAAAAAGTATCCGGTTTTTTGGGTACTTCTTTAACTTTTTTGGCAAAAGTTAATTGCATATTTTAAAACACTAGAAAAATCATAAAAAATACAACTATTATTTAAACTCAATGCAAATAGAAAACTCGTTTTTATTTAAATTGAGCCTAAAAAAATATGTGAAGTTTTGAAAGAGCCATAACCAAAAGCCCTAAATTTCTAGATTTCTAAACGGTGAAATTTAAGGCATTCCATCATATTTAAAAATATAATGGATAATTCGCATTTTCTGATTTTTTAGTCAAAAAACATAACTAAGTCCTCCCTAATTCAATACCAAAATTTATTAATTATTCTTAAGTGAGTCTAATTATAACCTAAATTTTTTTTACACCAAGAATTTTTTTTTTTTTTTGGAAATGGTTAAATTTAAACTAATAAAAATTAAGGTTTCACGCTCAAAAAACCAGGATTTACCGGTATTTTTGCATATTTGTATTCAGTAAAAGTTAATTTTCGCCATCAAACTGCCAAACTCAGGGCGAACTTATTTTTGCCCAACCTGCCAAATTGAATAAAAAAACCTATGAATTTATAGGTTTTTTTATTCAATTTTACTTTTAATTAGCTCTCAAAATTCTTCTTCAGAGATTCTTTTAACACCTAATTTAATTGCTTTTTCTATTTTTGATCCGGTCGATTCGCCTGTTACCAAATAAGCGGTTTGTTTTGTTATTGATGTGTGAAAATATGCGCCTGTTTCTTCGATAATTTTAACAAATTCGTGTCTTGGTTTGGATAATTTGCCTGAAATTGCAAATGAAGTTCAACCAATTAAAGACGGTGAAATAGTTGGATTTTTAAAATTAAAATTCACATTTTCAAGACAGTCAAGTAGTTTTTGATTTTCCTCATTATTAAAATATTCAGTTAGTGAACTAATTATAACTGGGCCAAAATCATTTTGATTTTTCAATATTTCAAAATCTAATTTTCTTAATTCAGAAATATTTTTGGCATATCTTGCAAGAATTTTAGCGGCTTTTATTCCGACATTTTTTATTCCTAAACCAAAAATTAACCTATGAAAATCGATGTTTTTTGCTTTTTCAACCTCATTAAGCAATTTAATTATTGACTTAATTTGTAAAGATGGAGCGCGTTTATTTTCTGAATTTAATTCACTAGGTTTAAATTCAGAATAAATTTTTTCAAGGTTATTTTTAAGGTCAAAAATGTCACAAATATTAGAAATAATTTTTTTATCCAGTAGTGTTTGAATTCTTTTTTCGGCTAAAGTTTCAATATTTAAAGCGGCTTTTGATGAAAAGTGAACGATTTTTTGGAGAATTATGTCAGGACAATTTTTGTTTTGACAAAATTGATCAATTCCTGATTCGCTAAAAATTAGTTCAGACTGACATTTTGGACAGTTTTTTGCAATTGAAAAGTTAGTTTTTTCATGGTTTTCAACGCTTCCGATAATTTGCGGGATAATTTCGCCCGCTTTTTTAACAAAAACATCAGACATTAAATTTAATTTTAGATTTTCAATATAAGAATAATTAGGTAAAACAGCCGAAGAAATAAGACTACCACCAAGATTTACGGGCTCAATTTTGGCATTATATGTGACTTTTCCGGTTCTTCCAATTGTGGGAAAAATTTCTAGTAGTTTAGTTTTTGCAACGTCATCTTCAAATTTAAAGGCAATAATACTGTGAGGAAATTTTGAAGTAAACCCTAGCTGATCATAAAGCAAAAATTCATTAATTTTGATAACAACGCCGTCAATATTGTAATTTAGTTGCTCTCTTTTTTGCTTAATTTGACCAATAAAGTCAAAAACATCGTTTAAATTATTGCATTTTTTTTGAAAATCATTAGTTTTAAAACCTAATTTTTTTAAAAAAGTGATTGCCTCTGACTGTCTAAAAATTTTATGTTTTTCTGGTTTTACAAGTGTGTAAAAAAATCCGCTTAAAAACGAAAAATCATCGCTATTTGAATCTTTTTGGTTCTTTTTATATCGTCTAAGAATTCCACTTGCGGCATTACGAGGATTTTTAAAGACATTTGTCTCAGTTTGTAAACTTTCAAAGGAAGAATTATCTATGTAAATTTCCCCTCTGATTTCAAGGTCGTCAAAATACTCTATTGTTTTAGGGATAAATTCATCTTTAATTTTAAGGACATTAACTAAAACATCCTCGCCAAAAACACCGTCGCCACGAGTCAGTGCTTGAATAAGTTGGCCATTTTTATAAATTAGTGAAAGTGAAATTCCATCAATTTTTGGCTCGACAAAAAAAGTTACATTTTCTAAAATTACCATTGCTTTTTGGGCTCATTTTTCAAGTTCAGATTTTGTATGAGCCTTGTTGAGCGATAACATCGGAACTGAGTGTTTAATTTTGGCAAATTTTGAAGTAATTTTGCTGCCAACTTGTTGACTTGGGGATGAATTAAGTTCGTCTAAAGTAAAAAGATAGTAATATTTTTGCTCCAAATTTATTAATTCTCTCAGCTTTTTATCATAAATTAAATCATCAACAAGCGGATTTTGCAGTTGATAGTAATGATGATTTCAAATTTCAATTTGCTTTCTTAGCTCAAGAATTTCATTGCGAATTTTAGAATTATTTTCCATGATTAAATTTTTTGATTAGTATAGAGTCATCAAAATGGAAGGCGCGAAATTGGAATAATATTCATTTCCATTAAAACTGTCAAAGTAATAAGGGCAATAAAAATAAGGGCAAAAAGATAATCAAGCTTGTTAAAAACTAGACGGCGATAACGGCTTCTTTTTGCATAAACATCATAACCGCGGACGTCCATAGCATTAGAAAGATCTTCAGCCCGTGAAAAAGCAAGTACAAAAAGTGGGATTACTAAAGTTATTAATGATTTGACTTTATCCTTAATTTTTCCGTGTTTAAAATCAACCCCACGTGAAGACTGAGCTTTCATAATTCGGGTCGCCTCAAGTAACAAAGTCGGAATAAAACGAATCGCGATTGAAATAATCATTGCAATTATATGGGTTGGAATGAATAAAAGTTTTAAGGGTAAAATTAAATCTTCAATTGCACGGGTTAGTAAAAATGGCTTTGTTGAATAAGTTAAAATTGTAGTTGAAATTATCATGCCATAAATTCGAACCGCTAAAACTAGAGAGCGAATTATGCTAACAGTTCCAATTGAAAATTTTATACTTCCAAATAAAACGGTCGGCTCGACTAAATATCAAGAAATAAAATGCGTTGTTTCTTCAGGATTTAGACCTAAAACTTTATATTTAGGCGGTTCATTATCAGATGAAATGCCTAAAATTGTATTAATATTTTGGTGATCAATAATAAATCCGTAAATTATTAACATAATTATGAAAATGATTATTGGCATTTTCATTAAAGTAAAAATTTGCTTAACTCTTTTTGTTGTTATATAGAAAAAAACAAGTGAGAGCAAAAGCAGAATTGAAATTGTCGCTAAATGGGTAGTGACAAAAAAAAGCACTGCAAAAAGAATGTTAAAAGCTATTTTTAGTCGGGGGTCCATTTTATGAATTATTGTGTTTCTTGGGACATATTTAGCAACACTAATTTGCATTTTTTTCCTTTTTTATTAATAGATTAATTTGACTAATCAGTTCATCGATTGACTTAACTTTCGAAATTGGATATCCTATTTTTACTAATTTTTCACGGAAATTTAGCAAATTTGTAGGTAACATTTCATTTTCAATAAGAAACTGATTATTATCTAAAATAGGATAAGTTTCACCATCGTATATAATTTTACCATCTTTAAAAAAAATACAACGTTTTGTTCACTCTAAAACACTGTCAAGATCATGAGTTGCTAAAATGATTGTCTTTCCTTTTTTGTGAAGAGTGTCCAATATTTCAAGCATTTTTACTGAACCTTGAGGGTCAAGGCCGGCCGTTGGTTCGTCAAAAAAAATTATATCCGGATCCATTGCTAAAATTCCGGCAATTGCAACTCTTCGTTTTTGGCCACCTGAGAGTTCAAAAGGTGATTTGTCTAAAAAAGTCTCATCAAGACCGACTAGTTTTATCATTTCAGCCGCTTTTTTCTTGGCTTCTTCTTTGTTTACTCCCATTGAAACGGCGCCAAAAATGATATCTTTTTCAATGGTTTGTTCAAAAAGTTGGTATTCAGCAAATTGAAAAACAACTCCAACTCGACGGCGAATTTGGTTTATAAATTTAAACTTTGATTTTAAAAATCTCGGTCTTTCAACAACTAATTTTTTTTCAGTTTTGGACTCTTGATCAAAATAAAAATACTCAACTTGACCTTTGTCAGGGAGCAAAAGAGCGTTCATATGTTGGATAAAAGTTGTTTTTCCTGAGCCAGTTTGACCTATTATTGCGATAAATTCACCTTGATTAATTTCAGCAGAGACATTGTCAAGCGCTTTTATTTCAATTGGTAATTTTTGGTCGTAAATTTTTACGATATTTTTTGCTTTAATTTTCATAATTGTTCCAGCAATTCATTTTCATCATAGGTCGGACTAATAAAATCAAGGTTTTTTGAAATTTTATAAATAAAAGGCGAGTCAATTTTGGCTTTTTCAATTATTTCATCATTATTTAAAATTAATTTTGGATCACCTTTTGCAATAATTTGGCCTTTTGCAAAGACAACAACTTCATCGGCCAAAATCGCTTCGTTCATATTGTGCGTTATTGAAATCAAAGTCTTACTTTTATCTTTGCGGAGGTCATCTAAAATTTTAACAACATCACTTTTTCCTTTCGGATCAAGCATTGAGGTTATTTCGTCAAAAATTATTATTTGCGGGTTTAGGGCTAAAACTGAGGCAATAGCAACTCTTTGCTTTTGACCGCCAGATAAAAATTGCGGCTCGCGCTCGAGATAAGATTGCATTTGTACTTTTTGTGCCAATTCTGCAATAATTTTGGGCATTTTTTTTGGATCTTCGTTAATATTTTCCAAACTAAAGGCAATATCGTCCTCAACTGTTGCCCCAACAAATTGATTATCTGGATTTTGAAAAATAATCCCGATTTTCTTTCTAATTTTAGGTAGACTTTCTTTATTTAATAAAATTGAATCAACTTCAACTGTCCCTTTTTGCGGTTTAGCGATTCCGGAAATAATTTTAGAAAATGTCGACTTTCCTGATCCATTGTGGCCTAAAATTGCATAATATTTGCCTTTTTCAAAAGTTACACTAACATCTTTGAGCGCTAATTGGTTCATATCGTTAGTATAACTGAAGGAAATATTTGTAACTTTTATCATTTTTTTATTTTATTCCTTTTTGTTTGGATCAAAAATTGCAACAAAAGGTCAATTTCGATATTTTTCCTGATAATCAAGTCCATAACCAACAAGAAAAGCATCAGGAACTTCAAAGCCAAAATAATCAGGCTCAATATCAGTTTTTCTTTTTTCTCTTTTATAAAATAAAGTAATTATTTTTAGTGATTTTGGTTTTTTTAATTTTAAATGTTCACTAATTTTTGTCAAAGTTATCCCTGAATCAAAAATATCATCAATTAAAATAACATCTTTATTTTCAATTTTTAGGTCAATATCGGTAATAACTTTCAATTCGCCACCTGATTGTGTGCCACCAAAATAGGATTTGGCAATTATGCAATCGACCATTGAATCAATTTCGATTTGTTGAATTAAATCAGTAAGAAAAATTAATGAACCTTTAAGAACCGCAACAAAAACAATTTCTTGTGAATTTTTATAGTTTGAATTTATTCACTTTGCAATCTCATCAATTCTAGTTTTAATTTGTTTATTGTCAAACAAAATTTTTACAATATGCTTGTTAATCATTTTAACCCGTCTTTTTAAAATATTTTAATCTAAAATTTTACACTATTTTTGGAAAAATTTTCATATTTATTTGCTTTTAACTTTGGCTTTTCATCGTTTTTTAGCCTTAAAACCATAGTGAATTCACCTTTGGTAGAATTTTGAAGTTCAGCTAAAACTTTTAAAGGCGAACCAAAAAAATATTTTTGATGGATTTTTGTCATTTCCTTAACAAGAAAAATTTCGACTTTCTCGCCATAAAATTCATTAATTACTTCAAGAATATAAATTAATTTATATGGTGAAACGTAAAAAATATAACTATAATTTAGTATAAAATGCTCAATTTGTTTAATTATTTGCTGCTTTTTTGAGTTAAAAAAACCCATAAAAACTAACGGTAAATCAAAACCAGAAAGAACAAAAGCGCCAACAAAAGCACATGCACCAGGTAAAAAATCAACTTCGACATCGTTTTGGTGGGCTCATTTTATCAAAATTTGACCCGGGTCGCTAATTGAAGGGGTGCCTGCATCTGACATTAGAATAATGTTTTGGTTAGTTAAAAATATGTCAGACATTTTGGCGATAGTTGATTTTTCATTAAATTTGTGATAGGAAATTAACTTTTTGTCTTTAATTTCCAAAAAATTTAATATTTTTTTGGAAGTTCGGGTATCCTCGCACAAAATTAAATCAGCTGATTTTATTGCTTGAATTGCTCGCAGAGTTATATCTTGTAAATTTCCAATTGGAGTTGCTATAACAGTGATTTTTGCCATAATTTTAAGTTAAAATATTATTTAGACGAACTAAAAAGCTCGATTTTTGAATATTAAAGTTTGCATTTGTCTCAAGTGACGAAAGAAATTTTTTAAACGTCTGATTAATTTTTACCATTTTTTCAGAATTCAAGTCAAAAAAATTACCTTTTTTAGCGTCTTTTTTGTTAAGACCAGATTTGCTTAAAAAAAATTGTTTAAAATGAGCGATTATTATCTGAAGAAAAATAAATGAGTTTTCTTTTGTTAAAACTTGATTTAAAAACAGTAAAAAATCAAATTTTGATTTAGTTAAATTATTTAGTAATGATTTTAATTTATCTAAATCCGAATCACTAATGGCCTTAATAGCCAAAGTTGCTTGATCAAAATTGGTGAAAATATTTGCATATATGGCATTATAAGGCGATTTTTTTCATGTATCTAACTTTTTTTTGAGTTCGTTTTTTCTATTTAAATCATTGAAAAGAAATATTTGACAACGAGAAACAATAGTCGGAATAATTAAGTCAGAAGAAAAAGAAGTTAATAAAAAATATGTATTCAAAGGTGGATCTTCTAAAATTTTTAGAAATGAATTTAGCAAAGAAATATGGGCATTTTCAATGTTTTTTATTAGGAAAATTTTTGAATTATCGCCATAAAGAGAGGAAAAATACAACTTGTTTACCTCTTCTAGAAATTCTGTTTTTGAAAGGCGATTATCTGCAAAATCATGTTGAAAAATTTGTGGTTTTTGACTAAATATCTCTAAAAATTCAGCTATTTTCTCATCTAGAAAATCTGAATAACTCGAAACAAGTAAAATTGCATGTGGAATTGTTTTAGTTTTTGACAAATTATCGAGAAAATGGCGCCAATTTGTCGTAATTTGCTTCATAATAGCTCTCAAAAAAATTAATTATATCTGTTAAAACATGATCATAATCGCCATTACCGTCAATTTTAATGAAATTTTTTCTTGTTTTTAGTAAATATTCATATCCTTTAATAACTTGTTTATAAAATTCCTCGCCGCGATTTTCAAGACGGTCTCGCTTTTCATTTCGATAAATTTCCATTCGCTCGCGTGATTTTGAAATTTTAACATCAAGGAAAATTGTAAGATCTGGAAAAGTTTTTTCAGAAATTAAACTGTTCAAATCAAAAACTAAATCTGGGCTTAAATTATTTCCAAAGCCTTGATATGCAATCGAAGAATCAATGTAGCGATCACAAAGAACAATTTTCCCAGATTTTAAGGCTGGCCAAATTACTTGTTCAAGATGAATTCTTCTCGAAGTTGAAAATAAAAGCATCTCAACATATGGGCTAATTTGATTTTTTTTATTAAGTAAAAACTCGCGGATTTGCTGTGCTTCCTGCGAATCATTGCCGCTATATGGTTCAAAAGTTGTAAGAATTTCTTTTTCTGGAAATTTAATTCTCAAATACTTTGCAAACAAATTCATAACGGTTGATTTTCCGCTTGCATCGATCCCTTCAAAACTTATAAACATATTATTTTTCCATTTCTTGACGATTTTCGAGTGCCTGATTTAAGGTTATATTGTCAATATAATCAATTGCCGCCCCAAAAGGAATGCCTGTAGCTAGCCTAGTAATTTTTGATGATGATAAAAACTTGTGTTTTGCAAGATAATTTGCAAAAATTCAACCTTCCATTGTTGAAGAAAGAGCGATAATAATTTCACTTTTTTCATTAGCAAGGTCTGCAAGTTTTTTTATTTGCAAGTCGTGATTTTCGAGCTTTTTGATATCATATTTGCCAAAAACAAAATACTTGCCATCATATTTTCCTAGTTTTTCAAATTTTGTGACCATTTCAGAATTTTCAACCACTAATATTTTAAAAGAACGCTGAAAATCAAGGCATATTTGGCAAACTGAATTAGCATTTAGATATCCGCATCTCTCACAATACTGAAGATTTCGTTTTAAATTATAAATTTGTTCGACAAATGTCTCAATCTGACTAAGGGGCGTATCGATTAGAGAAAATAAAATATTTGTGGCTTGTTTTTTTGTGATTCCGGGAACTTTCCTTAATTGGTCAACTAGTTTTTCAAAATTTTCATCTACCATGATTCAAAATTAATGTGATTGAGTTGGAGCAATTTTTTCATTTTCTTCTCTAATTTTCAACAAAGCTTGATTTAATGTAATAGAAATTAAATCTTCTAATGTTTCAATATCGTCTTTGTCGACTAAAAATGGAGCAATTTTTAACTTTTTTAACTCAAATCCTCCTGAAATAGTCAGCGAAATTCCTTGATTTTCAAAGTCAAAATCTGTTTTTTCTAACAAATCTTTTTTTACTTTGTGATCTTTTTGCATTTTTTGAGCTTCTTTTAATAATTTTTGAAGATTCATTTTTTTCCTTTCTCTTATTTAAATAAATTATATAAACTATTTTAAAAAGTTTAAAAATTTTTATTCATCAAAGAATAATTTTTGTAAATCTGTCTTAGAAATAGTGCGTTTTTTTGGTTTTTCAAAAGGTTTTGGCACAAATTTTTCACCGCGGGTTCTCATTTCACTTGCCCTTTTCTTTGTTTCTTCAACAAGATTATTACTCATGGCAAAGCCGTAGATATCCTGACCAAAAACACTTTTTAATAATCGGTTGACATCATTGCCTTCTTTTTCCACTTTTTCAATTAGTAATTCTTCATACTCTGGATTTTTAGTGATAAAACACACAAAATTAGATGTTAATGTAAGAATTTCTGCATGCTTTAATACTCCAACAGTATCTATGAATTCAAAAGTATACTGAAAATCTAACAAATTTTTGCTCCATTTTTTGCGTAAATCGAAATAAATTTCGCTGTTTTCCTTATAAAAATTTCTTCCCAAAACTATAAGATTAAATGCCTCATCAACGGACAAATAATCATTTGGCAGATTATTTTTTAAAAATTTATTTACATATGAATTTCTATCAAATGAAAAATTATCGTCTTTCTCTTCATTTTTACTCAAATATGATGCTTGATTATTTGTTTTTGGACCTGAATCAATCGAGTTAACATTTTTTTTGGTGGTATTATCAGTATTTTTATCATTAAAATTTAAAAATGAGTTGGAAAAATCAATGTTTTCAGCCGAATTCAAATTTGAATTTTCAGTTTTATTTAAAAAATTACTATGATAACTAGCACCGCCGGGGTCTAACAAAGGATTAAAAGCATTGTCCCTGTTTTTAAAATTATTGCCTGTTTTATTGCTTTTTTCACTTTTGAAGATTTTTGTCTCTAAATTATTTTTGATTTTACGGTCAAAAATTGATCCAAAATTCAAATCATCGCTAGCATGCAAATCTAAATCGGCATCATCATCGTCCTCAAGAATTGGATCATCATAATCGAATAAATTTTGTGTATTTGTTTTTTGACTCAAATTATTTTTTGAACCAAAATTTTTATCACGGACAGTAACAAACTCTAATTTTTTTGGCAGTTTTTGTTCCTTTTTAATATTTTCTTCACTTTCTTTGCTTTCCTCAGTGTCGATTTTTAGCTCTTCTTTTGGTTTTTCAGCAAATTTGTCTGAATTTTCTAAAACAGATTGGCTTTTTTCTTGCAAGTTTTCTGGTTTAAAAGCAAGAATTTTCATAACTAAAATTTCAAGTGCTAAACTTTGAAACTTATCATGGTTAATGTCTTTTAAAGTTGAAAAGCCAATATCTAAAAATTTAAAAGCAAAATCGTGGCTAATTTTTAACTTTTCCAAATCAGAAGTTGAATAAATTTCAATTAAGTCTTCTTCTTGAGTTTTTTCTCAAATAATTCACTCTTTGACTAAATTTATTAAGGCCTCAATTAAAATTTGAAAATTTTTGCTTTGTAATAAAAGTTTATCTAATAAATCAAAGGCTTTTTGGGACTGTGCCAAAAAAAGAACGTTTATAAATTCAACAAGTTTTTCACTTGAAACTAGTCCAAAAAGTTCTTCAACACTTTTTTTACTCAAAAAGTTGTTGCCAAAAATTACTGCTTGCTCAAGAATTGAAATTGCATCCCGAAGACTGTTGTGACTTAATAAACACACAGATTTTAGGGCTTCTTCTTCATATTCTACGCCTTCATAGTCTAAAATTTGTGAAAGTCGTTGTGAAATTTGCTCTTTATTTAGGCCAAGAAAATTATACCTCTGGACTCTTGAGAGAATTGTCAAAGGAATTTTGTGAACTTCAGTTGTTGCTAAAATGAAAATAATATGGCTGGGCGGTTCTTCGAGAGTTTTTAAAAATGCATTAAAAGCTGAAGTTGAAAGCATATGAACCTCATCTAAAATATAAATTTTATATGGGCTAACCTGAGGTAAATTAATAGAATTTTCAACAATTTCCCGGATTTCTTTAACGCCATTGTGTGAAGCAGCGTCCATTTCGACTATATCAATAGAATTATTTATATTTTTAAGGCAATTTTGACACGGGTCAATAGAATTTTGCTCTTTGTGAGTGCAATTTATTGCATTTGCAAATATTTTTGCAAGCGAAGTTTTTCCAGTACCTCTAGGTCCTGAAAAAAGGTAAGCGTGAAAAAACTTTTTTGATTTAACAATGTTTTTCAAACTTTCAACTAAATATTGTTGACCAACAACATCGGAAAATTTAGTAGGTCGATATTTTCGATATCAAGCTACATATTCATTTGTATTTTTCATATTTCTCCAAGATTTTCAAAAAAAATCCTTTATAATTTTTAAATTTAATTTTTAAAAATAAAAGTATACTTAAATAGTTTATAATTATAAATTATAATAAAATAAAATAAAAAATAGACTTTATATAATTTAAGGATTTTTTATATGTCAGTTTCATTTAACAAGAAACAAAACTCAGCTCAAAAGAAATGTACTATAAACGAAAGATTTGTATTTAATTTTCGAATTTTAAGCTATTCCTTTCGGAAATTAGAAATTTCAATTGAAGGTCTTGATAAAACAATCGATTACAATTCAGAATATTTTTTTTGGTTTGTTGAAAATTTAATCTACTTTTTATCAAAAAACAAGTATGCGCTTCGTTGAGACTATGAAAAAATAACACTTTTTAATTTAGAAAACTTACAATTAGCAGAAAATCTTGATGATTTTAAATCAAAATTCAAATTAATTACAACTTTTGATTTAGAACATAACTAAAATATGGAGGAAATATGAAGATTTATACTACTAAAAAAACAAGCCCATTTTACACGTTAGTTTGTGAGGAGCTAATTCTAAAAGATGACCAGAATCAGGACGATATTTTATATTTTTACCAGCATAATAATGCAATAATTATCGGTAAAAATCAAAATATTTACGAGGAAATTAAGCTTGACGAAGTTGAAAAGCAGAGAATTGAAATTTACCGTCGACTTTCTGGAGGTGGAGCTGTTTATCACGATTTAGGAAACATTAATTTTTCATTTATAACTAAAAAACAGAATCACAGTTATCAAAAATTCTTGACACCGATTATAGAATTTTTTAAATCTTTTGGTTTGGATGCTGAATTCAAAGGCAGAAATGATCTCATAGTTAATGGCGCAAAAGTTTCAGGAAATGCTCAAATAATTTACAAAGATAGAATTGTTCATCACGGAACAATTCTATTCAATGCTAATTTGGCAAAATTAGGACAAGTTTTAAAACCAAATCGATTAAAAATTGAGTCTAAAGGAATAAAATCAATACGTCAACGAGTAACAAATATTTTGCATGAAATTGAAGAACAAATGGAAGATTCTGAATTTATTTCAAGACTAATCACATTTTTTGAAAATAAATATCAAACAAAAGCACAAGATGTTGAGACTTATTTTCAAGATGAGATGACATTTCAAAAAGATTTTCAAGAAGTTCAAACCTTAAGACAGTCAAGAGAATGAGTTTTTGGCTCAAATCCTTATTTTAGCTATGAAAATATAGCTCGAACTAGCGGCGGAACTTTAAGAGTGCTTGCAAATATTGAGAAAAATCACATTGTTAAAATAAAGTTTGAAGGTGATTTTTTATCTCAAAGATCAGTTGAAGATATTCAAGAAATTTTAGAAAATAAGGAATTCACTAGATCAATTTTAGAATCACAACTTCTACAAATTACAAATCTTGATGAATATTTTGGTGCAATTCCTCTTAATGAAATTTTGGATACAATTTTTGGAAGCTAATTATTAATGATAGTTCATTCTAAAATTACTGTTGAAAATGAGGATATTTTTTATTTTTTAGAAGAAACTGGAAAGCAAAAAATACTATTTTTACACGGTTTTAATTCAAGTCATAATTTCATTTTTCAACTTAAAAATAAACAAAATCGTAACTATGACATTGTTTCATTTGATTTTCCCGGTTGTGGTCAAAGCACTAATAATAATGAAATTAATGTTAAAAATTATCAGAAAATTGCAGCTAGTTTCATTAAAAAGCTCAATTTAAATATCCAAATTGTAATCGGTCACTCACTTGGTGGAGCTATAGCGCTTTATATTTTAAGTGAAAATTTAGCAAAAAAAGCAATTTTAGTTGCTCCACTCAATCCTTTTATTTTAGAGAAAAATTTGCAAAGTGAAGCTGAAAAAATAGGAAATTGACTCTTACCTCAAGACATTGAATCTGCAAAAGATAGTCTTGAACATTTAGTTTTTACTGATAAATTTAGTTATATGAAAAATTTAGCAAAAAATGCTATTAATTTTTTTGAAAATGTCACAAAAAAAAGAGAAATTTTTAAAAAGATTGTTTTTGAAGAAATCCTTAACTTGGAATGACTGAAAACCGAATTGTTACCGCTTTACCAACAAAATAATAATTATTTTTTAATTGCTGGTGTTGAAGATAATTTTGTGCCATTAGAAAGTCTTCGCAAAATTAGTGAAAATTTTAATAAAAAACTTATAAAATTTGAACAAACTGGCCATGCAGTTTTCTTTGAAAGAAGTGACGAAATTAATGCTCAAATTGAAAAAATTCTAGAAATTTAAGCCTAAAATCCCTCTCTCATTTTTTCAGCAATTTCTTTTCCCGAGTTTCGCTATTTGTTGGCAAAAATTCACTTTTTAATGACTATAAATACACAAAAATACCCGTAAATCCGGGTTTTTTAACGTAAAATCTTAATTTTTATAGTTTTGAAATTAAGCTTTTGCAAAAAAAAAAAAAAAATGTTTGACCTAAGAAAAAATTATGTTATAATTACACTCACTAAGAATGAATTAATAAATTTTGATATTGAATTAGGGAGGGATTAAGGATGTTTTTGCCATAAAAAAAATCAGATAATGTGAATTATCCATTATATTTTTAAATATGATGGAATGCCTTAAATTTAACTGTTTAGAAATCTTCAAATTTAGGGCTTTTAGTTATTGTTCTTTCAAAACTTCATATGTTTTTTAGGCTCGCTGCAAATAAAAACGAGTTTTCTATTTGCATTGAGTTTAAATAGTAGTTGTATTTTTTTGTTAGGTTTTAAACTTAGTGTTTTTGGTTTGATAGTTATTTTTTCTTGAGCTTGCCAAAAAAGTTAAAAAGAGCCCAAAACCGGGTACTTTTTAAGATTATCTCATCAAACTGGGAAATTCTAGAAATTTAAGCTTGAAATCCGGCTCTTATTTTTTCAGCAATTTCTTTTGAAGCTAATTTTTCAATAACTTTAAATGCAAATTCAGCTGAAGATGAGGCATTTCTAGCTGAAATATAATTTTTATCAACTGTAACTAAATCGTTTTTTCTTGTTGGTATGTCTGAATTTGTTTCATCAGGGTATGAACTAAATTGATAATTTGGCGCTAAATTACGCTCAAAAATAGCATTTGGCGCATCACAAATTGCAAAAACATGCTTGTTTTGGGCAAAAAATTCATTAATTAATTTTATTGCTGGCTCACAAGTTCGAAGATATTGCGCTGCAACTCCGCCTGGTATAAAAATTGCATCAAAATCATCAGATTTTCAATGATTTTTGGTCTCAATTTGAACAACTCCAAATTGGCCTGTTACTATTTTGTTTTCAGGATTATAAAATTCAATTTTATCGTATAAATCGGCCTTTTTTATCAAAGAAAGAAAAGTTGTAAACTCGATATCCTGAAATTTATCAAGTAAAACTACCAATAATTTTTTCATTATTACTCCTTATTTAATTAAATAAAATAAAATTGTACCATAAAAAATCTATGGTACAATTTTATTCATTAAAAATTTATGTATAAATCTAATTAAAATAAGGTTTTAAAACTTCTGGTATTGTTCAACTACCATCAGGGTTTTGATTCTGTTCGAGTAAAATCGCGACAATTCTATCAATTGCAAGGCCAGATCCGTTAATTGTGTGTGCATAAACGTTATTTTTTTCATCACGGTAGCGAATTTTTGCTCTTCTAGCTTGAAAATCACCACAATAACTAATTGATGAAACTTCACGGTACGTCTGTTCTGATGGAAGTCATGCTTCTAAATCAATAGTTTTTTTACTTGAAAATCCAAGATCACCAGTACACAAAAGCACGGCTCGATAAGGAATATTTAGTAGTTTCAAAATTTTAGCCGCATCTTGAACAACATTGTCAAATTCTTTCATTCCATCAGTTTCATTTGTTATTTTAACAAGTTCAACTTTGTGAAATTCATGAAGTCGGATCAAACCTCTTGTGTCTTTTCCACCACTTCCGGCCTCAGATCGATAACATTTGCTATAACCAACAAGCGAAATTGGTTTTTCTAAGTCAATAATTTCGTCTTGGTAATAATTTGTCAAAGGAACTTCAGCTGTCGGAATTAGTCAAAGATCAGAATTTTTTAAAGAATACAAATCTTCTGAAAATTTCGGAAGTTGACCTGTTCCATATAGCGAATTTTCAAGAACTAAAGTATTTGGAACAATTTCCTGATAACCTGAATTTACATGAGTGTCAATCATAAAATTTATCAAAGCCCGAACTAATTTAGCCGCTAAATTTTTATAAATTACAAAGCGATTTCCTGAAATTTTTACAGCTCGTTTAAAATCTAAAATATCTTTAGATTTACCAAATTCATAGTGAGGCTTGATTTTAGGATCAATTTTTTTTGGCTGTCCTCAGTGATAAATTACTTGATTATCAAGTTCAGAATTTCCAAAAGGAACTGAATCATCAGGAAGATTTGGCACTTCAAGAATTTTTTGACTAACTCAGTTATCAAGTTCTTGTCATTCTGTTTCTAAATTTGCAAGTTTGTCTTTAATTTGACTTACTTGGTTTTTCAAATCTTCAGAGTCTTTATTTTCGCGGACAAAAAGGCCTATTTGTTTGCTAGCTTTATTTTTTTCCGCTAGTAATTCATCAATTTCTTGACGCAAAAAGTTACGTTTTTGGGCTTTTTCATACAAGTCCGCAATTATAGAAATATCAAAACCACGGTCTGATAATTTTTTTTCAACAAAAGATTTGTTGTTTAAAATTAAACGAATATCCATATTTTAAATTATTTTTTTTAGATTATTTTTTTAAATTGTAAAAAACGTCTCTTCCAGTATATTCACTTTTTGAATATGTGTCTAAAAACTCTTCAATTACTAGAAGTCGATTATATTTGGCAATTCGGTCAGTTCTTGAAAGTGATCCTGTTTTGATTTGACCAGATGAAACTGCGATTGCAAGATCAGAAATTGTAGTATCTTCAGATTCACCAGAACGGTGTGAAATAACTGCGGTGAGTCCTGATTTTTGTGCAAGTTGAATTGCATCAAGTGTTTCAGTTAGTGTTCCAATTTGATTTAATTTAATTAAAATGGAATTAATTGCTTTTGTTTTGATAGCTTCTTTTAAAATTTTTACATTTGTAACGGTTAAGTCATCACCAACAATTTGGTGTGTTTGTCCAAATCTTTTGGTAAAAGCAATAAATCCGTCTCAATCTGATTCAGCAAAACCATCTTCAACTGAAATTATTGGATATTTATCAAAAAGTTGTCTGTAATAATCAAGCAATTCTTCTGATGTAAATTCATATTTTTGGTGATTTTCTTGATCAGCAGAAGCAGCTTTTAATTTTTTAAAGACATATTTTTGACCATCATAAAATTCACTAGCAGCGGCATCGATTGAAATTGCAATAGCATTTTCACCATCAACAGCCGGATTAAATCCTGCTTCCTTGATTGCTTCAACTAAGAAATCAAGTGCGTGTTCGTGAGAACTTAAATTAGGGGCAAATCCACCTTCATCACCAACTTGAGTTCCAAATCCTGATTTTTTAAGAAGTTTTGCTAAAGTGTGAAATACTTTATTTGATGCTTGCAAAGCTTTTCTAAATGTTGAAAAACCGAGTGGCATAATCATAAACTCTTGAAAATCAAGTGTATTTGAAGCATGCTCACCTCCGTTTATCACGTTAAGCATTGGAACTGGCATTAAAGTTGGGTTTGGACCACCTAAATAACGGAAAAGTGGAAGTCTTAACTCACTTGCGGCTGCTTTTGCAACAGCTAAAGAAACACCTAAAATTGCATTTGCACCAAGTCTTTCTTTATTTGGAGTTCCGTCTAAATCGATCATTTTTTGATCAATAAGTCTTTGATTTTTAACACAAATACCAATAATTTCAGGACCAATAATATTATTTACATTATTAACTGCGGTCATTACACCTTTTTGACCGAATCAATTATAAGCATATTCTGTATTTGAATCACGTAATTCAAGCGCTTCTCTTGATCCAGTTGAAGCTCCTGATGGAACAATTGCAGAGCCAAAACCGCCCGCTTGGGTGTGAACCTCAACTTGAATTGTTGGGTTTCCCCGTGAATCAAGAATTTCTCTTGCAAAAATTCTTGTAATTTTTGACATAAAACACCTCGAATTTGTATATATAGTTTAAATTTATTGAATGTATTATTTATAAGTAAAGATTGAAAATAATAACATGCTAAAAATTATATCACAAACTATGAATTTAACAAATTCTTAAATAGTAATTTTTGCTTGTTATTTTAGTGTTAATTTAATAACTTTTGGATTTTTGTTTTATTTGGTTTTTGAGCAAGAAAAGTTCCTACAACAATCACATCAGCCCCTGATTCAAAGACTTTTTTTGCATTGTAATCTTTAATTCCACCGTCAACTTGGATTAAAATGTTGTAATTTGACTCACGAATTATTTTTGCTAGGTTACTAATTTTTTGATATGTTTCTTGGATAAAATCCTGACCACCTTTTCCAGGTTCAACTGACATTACCAAAATCAGATCAATTTTGGGTAGAAAGTCTAAAATTTCTTCAATTTTGGTCGAAGGT
The DNA here is from genome assembly GCF_038095975.1 of Mesomycoplasma ovipneumoniae. Lineage (NCBI taxonomy): Bacteria > Bacillati > Mycoplasmatota > Mycoplasmoidales > Metamycoplasmataceae > Mesomycoplasma > Mesomycoplasma ovipneumoniae. The sequence goes on from NZ_CP146003.1 coordinate 860,973, forward strand.
TTTATTGCAAGTCCTATCTTAATTTTTTCAGAATATTTTAAAATTATCCTATGAATTTCGTCATAATTTTTACTTTCAAAATGGATTGTGACAAAATCAACATAGCCAATTAGTTCTTCAATTTGACTTTCAGGATCAACTGACATTAAGTGAGCATCAGAAATAAACTTTTTTGACTTAGTGACAATTTTTTTAATTTCTGAAACAGAAATTGCTGTATTTTCAACGAATTTGCCGTCCATAAAATCAAAATGGAATCATTTTATTCCAAGATTCAAAAAGGTTCTAACTAATTTTAGACGGTTATTTTTACTAACATTCAAAAGTGAGGGACTAATAATCTTTTTTTTCATATTTTTCTAAAAGATAGAGATAATTTTTATACCTAGTTTCTGAAATTATGCCGTCTTTTACAGCATTTTTTACTGCGCAGTTTTCAATTTGCTCATGAAAATGAAAGCATGTTCTAAATTTGCATTTAGGCAAAAACTGGCGAAAAATTTCAAATGAGCTTTTAATTTGATCTTTGGGAATTTCGTCATAATTAAAACTAGAAAATCCGGGCGTATCTACTATCTGAAAGTCTCCTTTTCTTATAATTTGGACAACTCGTGTTGTGTGTTTTCCGCGATTTAATGAAAAAGAAATTTCCTGAACTTGGAATTGTGTGCCAAACAAATTGTTAATAAAACTTGTTTTCCCAACTCCACTTTGCCCGATAACAAAATTAAGTTTATTCTTAAGTTTTTCTTGCAAATCGCTAGGAATTTTTTTTTTATTGTTATTAATAAAGAAAATAGAATATCCCATTTTTTGATAATCAAGCAACAAATTTTTATAATCTGGTTCAAGATCAACTTTGGTAACTATCAAAATTGGACTAATATTTTTAAATTCAATCATTAACAAAAAAGTGTCAAGTAATAAAGGCGAAAAATTAGGCTCTTTTAGGGAAACGAAAATAAGTGCCTGGTCAATATTAGCAACTTTTGGACGTTTTAGTCAGTTTTTTCTTGGAAGAATTTCTTTAATAAATCCACTAGGGTCAAACTCAACAAAATCTCCAACTAAAGGAGATATTTGTTTTTGTCTAAGTGATCCAGACCCTCTCAAAAGTGGATAGAGTTTTTGAGTTGATGGTTCAAAAACATCATAAAAACCCGCTATAACTCTAACAATTTGTCCCTTCATCTACAGCTCTTTTATTTCTGTTGTTATAATTTTTTCAATTTCATCAACACATTGTTCTAAATTGTCATTTACAACTTGAAACTTGAATAAATCCTTAATTTTAATTTCAGATTCAGCCTTTTTAAGTCGAAGATCAATTTGACTTGATGTCTCTGTTAGTCTATTTTTGATTCTACTTTTTAGAACTTCAAGCGAGGGAGGCAAAATAAAAATGGTTAAAATTTTATCTAATTGGTTATTTTTCTTATAGTTTTCAATAATATTTTTAGCACCATTTGTGTCAATTTCTAATAAGGGAATGAAATTTTGATCTTGAATATATTGAATTTGTGACTCCAAAGTTCCATAATAGTTATCAAGATGACAACTTCACTCAATAAATTCATTATTTTTGATTTTTTCTTTAAAAGTTTCGTGGTCTAAAAAAAAATAACTCACACCGTCAATTTCATTAGCTCGCTTTTGCCTGGTTGTTGCAGAAATTGCAAGTTTTATAGGCAATTTTTTGTTTTTTAATAAAATTGACTCAATTGTCCCTTTGCCAACACCTGAAGGACCGGAAATTACAATTAGTTTATTCATCTTTTGCTTCATTATTAAATCTTAGAAAAAAAACAGTATTTTTAGCATATTTTTTTGTTTTTTCAATTGAAAAAAATTTGGGAATTAATTTAGAACCTAAATTAGTTTTGTAAATTATAATTCCAGATTCTTCTAATAAATTATTTTTTGCAATTTTTAAAAAACATTTCTTGGTAATTTCTTCTTCAGCGTGTGGTGGATCCAAAAAAATAAAGTCAAACTTTTGTCCACTAAGATCGTTAAGCAAAAATATTGCATTTTTATTAAATATTTCGTATTTTTTTACGTTATATTTTCTACAAAAATCAACAATATTTTGGTATGCCTGCTGATTTAATTCTGAAGCTACAACTTTTTTTGCCCCACGCGAAGAGGCTTCAAGACCGATTGCACCTGTTCCAGCAAACAAATCTAAAACTTTTGAATTTGGAATTTCAAATTGTAACTGTGAAAAAATTGACTCACGACAACGATCGGACATAGGCCTAACTACTGAAAATTCAGGATTTTTTATTACAGCACGCCTATAATTACCAGAAATTATTCTAATCATAAATATTTATAAAATTATACCAAAAATTTAAAAAATAATATATGAATTTTTTTTTAAAAACATCTTTAAAATTTCAAAAATAGAATAAACATGGTCAAAATTGATTTTTTCTAAATATTCATCAAGCGAAAAATTGGCTCAATACAAAATTTCCAATTCCTTGACATTAAATCTAAAAAAAGGTTTTAAAGTGCGATGATAAACGCATTCCATTCCGCCATAAAAATCAAAATTTACAAGCCTTTTATTGGTTTTGCAAACTTTACAACTAGTTAAATTGCCAATTCAACCGTTAATTTTAATTCAGTTGATAATTACATATACTATTATTGCGTCTACATTTTCTTCGTTTATTTTGGAAAAGGCACTTTGAAAAATACTGAAAATTTTAGAATCATAGTTATTTTCATCAGTAAATTGATAAATTACTTTTCAAAACTTATAAATATTTTCATTAGTTAAATCCAAGCGAACAAGGCATTCACCTTTTTTTAGTTTAGATAATTTATTAGGATTTTTGGCCAAAAAAATCTCAAACTCACCAAAGCAGCCGGGATTTAATATATAAATATTTTTGCTAGTTGGACGACGTACGCCGAGGGCGACCATTTTAAGAATCCCAAAATTTGTTACTAATTTAACTATTAAATCAAAGTCTCTAAAGTTAAATCTTTCGACAACTATCCCTTTAATGATTTTTTCAGCCATTTTTTCATTAAAACTTATTGTATGGTGTTTAGGTTTGAAGATCTAAAATTAGTTAATTCTATCAAAATGAAATTTAATTTTTAAGTGAAAAATGAATTTCTAAAATATTTTGATTATAAATATAATTATACCACAAATTAATTTTTTTTTTTTTTTATTGATTTGTCATTTTTTTTATTCATAAATAAGTAGAAAAATCTCAGACAATTAGTTTTTTTCTATGATTTTGATTGCTCCACTTTTGTTAATTTTTTCTAGCATGTTCATTTTAAAAATTTGGACAAATAATTTACCTCATATAATAACTTGGAGTTTTATATGATAAGCAACTTTGAGGCCTTTCATAGTTATACCAATCAATAAATGAACTTATTTTTTGATAAGCGGTAGGCACATTTTCAAAATTTTCGCCCTCAATATTAAGCAATTCTCGCTGAAAAACTGCATAAAAATATTCAATAGGCCGGTTTGCAAGGGCATAACCTTTTGGGGACATTGATTGTTGGATATTGTTTTGTTTTAAAAAATTAGCAAATTTGTAGTTTGCATATTCCACACCATGATCTGAATGGAAAAATTTTGGTTTAATATTATACTTTTTAATTGTTTCTTTTACTAAGTTTATAGTTTCTTCTGAAAATCTTGTTTTAGAAACTGAAAAATTTAGCAGGTAATTGGATTTTGTTTCAATAATTGAGTGTAGGTAAAATCATTCGTTGTTAATTTTGATAAATTTAATATCAGCAAACCATTTTTCGCCAAAATTTTCTGAGGAAAAGTCACCTTTTATATGATCTTCAGTCCAAATTCGCGTAAACTTTTTCTCTTTTGGTGCTGGTTTTCCTTGCTTTTTATAAGCTAGAGATTTTAATCCTAAAAATTCGTAATGTTTTTGAAACACGTACGTGCTTACATAATTTCCCTGATTTATGTAAATATTATATAGAACGTCGCGCCCTTTAACTTTTCGATTTAAATTGAAATTTTCACGAATTCACTCAAGTAACTTTTCATCATAAATCATTTTCTTTGGTGGTTTTTTCACCCTTATCTTTTCATAAATCGAAGTGCGATTAATGTTAAAAACACTACAAATTCTAGTGCAATTTTCGATTTTACCTTTATCTTTTTCTTGTTCTTGTTTTCGCTTTTTAAGCTCCTCAAGAACAATTGCGGGGTCAATCCCGTATCTTCTAAGAACATTCTCCATTATTTCTTGATAAACTTCACGATCATTTTCAGAAAGATCGTTAATTGTATATTTCTTCTTTGGTTTGCGCGGTGATTTGATTTTCCCGCGAACACTTATCAAACTTTTCATATCATTATTATAAAACTTTTTTTGCCAATTTCTTATCAAATTATTAGCATATATATGCAGCATTCATTCTTTATCCGCTTTTTTGCTTTTCGATTTGCTTTTGTAAATTTCTCTAAATTCTTCAGCAAAATGCAAAATTGCGTTTTTTAACCCTTTAGATTCGGCAATTTTTATGTATCTAAATTTGTCTTCAATTGTGAATTTGTATTGTTTCATTTTGACACACCTTTTTTCGAATGGTCTGAAACTAGTATACTAATTTATCATTTTTTTTTATTCATTTTTTTTTTTTTTTTGATAATGTTTCAAAATTCGCAATTACACAAATGGTTTAGCTTAAAAATTAGTCTTTTTTGTGCTATAATTTAATCAGCAAAACTTAATAAAAATGTATAAGATTTGAATTTAAGTTTGTAAAAAACAAAGCGGTTTGGTTTATGAAAAAGCTTAGTAAACTTATTTTTTCTAATCTGTTTTTTGGGTCATTATCAATAATTTTATTTTCAGCATGCAATGTAAACAGCGATAAATTGGACTCAAAAAAACAAATTAGTCCTAAAATTCATGCAAAAATTGAAAACCAGCACCAAACCAGTCTTGATGATGTTGATTGGAAAAACATTAATTTTGAATATGACAGCGAAAAATACAATTTGCAAAAATTGAGTTTAAATAAAAATTTTGAGCAAAATTCGTTAAGAGTTAATGTTTTGCTCGTTGATACTAAAAAGCAACTTTCAATACCAAAAGAGTTTGTTTTTACTTCGTTTTTAAAAGCAAAAGACAAAAAACCAGAACCAAATTTAGATAAAATTCAAAATCCAATTAAAGAAGAAGAGCCAAAAAAAGTTGAAGAAAAACCTAATCCACAACCTAATTTTTCTAAAACTAAAATAGAAAAAATTTTAAAACCGCCTAGCTCTGATAAACCTAAAATTACCAGAATTATTAAGCCCCAAGAAAAACCAAAATCACAAATTATAAATAATTTTAGCCCGAAAATCAATAATGTTCCGACTAATAATTCCCCTATTAATAATGTAAATTTAAGTCAATTTCAAACTGTAAATTACAATACAAAAATTTATAATCCACTTTTTGAAGCAACTCCAAAGTTAAAATACACAAATAAAATTTACAGTGAATCACAAAATCCTGAATATTTTAAAGATGATCATTATTTTGGCAAAGATTTTTTACTAAATCATTCAGTGTTGCAAATTATTCAAAATACACCAAAATATCAAACTGGAGTGCATAATTTATACACTTTTTTGTACAATGGCGAAAATAATCAGCCAATTAATTTTCTTGATCCAAATGACCCAAATAGAAATAAAAGATTCTGAGAATTAGCAAAAAATGTTGGTCATTACGGCGATTTTGGTAGAAACAACGATGAAAAATTAATGTTTTATAACCGTGGTATTTCCTATAATGGAATGGCTGAACAAGTATATCTTCCAAAGTTTTCTGAAGTTGAATCTTCTGGGGCACTAAGTAATTCTGAAAATTTGACAGAAATTGTAAAGAAAAATCCTTTTGGTTTTTTACCTTCTAATTTAAGTCAGTTATTTTATTACATGAAAATCGATGAAATTGGCAAAATTTTTAAAATTCATAATTTAAAAAAAGTTAGCGCCAATTTCGATGACAAAAAAGGTGAAATTAGTATTTTGTTTGAAAGCGGTGAAGGAAAAAAACAAATTTGAAAATCAAATCAGGTTAATTCTAATTTAAAAAAAGATATTGACTATGAAAAGTTCATTTATGATCGCTCATTTAGTCTTGGAATTTATGGATTTAAATATTATCAAGATCAATTTTTTGGAAATAGATACGGCACTGAAGCTTTTAAAGAATACGGCACCGCCTGAGTTTTAGATAGAATAACAAATAATGACGCTAATTCTGATAGTTATGAACTTTTAGTTGGAACAAACATTCATGTTTGGAATATGCCACAAATTTTTGACAAAAGCATGTATTTTTTTGACCTAGATAACCAAAATGAAAAATCAAAAAAGTGAAATGCTGGCTTTGTTAACCAAAACTATGAATTTGTTTCTGAAGAAGATGCAAAAAAAGGCAATAAATTAAAGCCTTTTTTTACCGCAGCGCGTTCAGACCATTTAATTTCAGGCAATAAATACGAAAATACATACCAGAAAATTAAAGAATACCCAGTTTTTGATGCTTATGAGAGCTATTTAAGTGCTCCATATTACACTCCACGCTATAAGGTTGAGGGAATAATGGGCCATGATGTCGATGTGGGTCTTAAATATTTAGATAATTATAATGAAGCCACCCGAGTTGGAACAACCAAAAACGGCGGTTCAGACTTTGTTATTTTAAGACTGAAAATTAAAAAAACTGATTTAGAGCATGTTTTACCTGAATTAAAAAAAGCGATTGACTCTGGTACTGAGAAAGACTGACATATTGGTCTAGGTCAAAATGAAAAATTTAGTCCGATAAAAACACAATTTTATGGCGGATATCCAGTTGCAACTAGCGATAATGAAAATGGTGATTGAGAAAAAGGTGTAAATTTTAAGTCTAATAAATCAACAGGCGGAATAATCAACACCCGATCACGTGTAATTAATGATAGTCTTTTTCATGGTCTTTGAGTTCCTTATAATGATGCCGAAAATAAAGACTGAAATGCTAAACATGAAAAGTGAAAAAACTACCAAAAACCATTTCTTGCCAATTTAAAACACGGAATGCTAAAAAAGGTTTTAAATCAGCATTCAAATTTATATACAAAAGTAAATTCTGAAAATAAATTAGACGCACTTGGGCCTGGATCTTCGGGATCGATGGCTATTGATTCAGGTTTTAATTTAATTGGTATAAATTATTCGTATTCGACTGACTCAGAAAACAACACTTTTTCAAATGCAATTTCATTAATGGAGGGTCAATCTACTTATCTTGATGGATTTAACGGCAATATTCGCGAGGATTTTAAGAAAAAATTACAAAAAGACGGCTTATATACAGTTAAAATTAATCCAAAATCCTAAAAATTATCTTAGCTAATTTTTAGGATTAGCAGTTTTTGGCTTTTTTAGATATTTTATTTTGCATTTTTGGCAAAATTCGCGGGCAATTTGGCAAATTTGGCCTAGTATTTTGAGCAAAAACACTTAATTTTAAATCTGACCATCACGAATGAAAAATCTACTTATTAATCAAATAAAGCAAACTAAAAAAGCAAAACATGAAATTTTAAACTACTTTTTTAGTTTAAAACACTGACAAAAATCATAAAAAATACAACAACTATTTAAACTCAATGTAAATAGAAAACTCGTTTTTCTTACATTGAGCCTAAAAAAATATATGAAGTTTTGAAAGAGCAATAATTAAAAGCCATAAATTTGAAGATTTCTAAACGGTTAAATTTAAGACATCCCATCATATCTAAAAATATAATGGATAATTCGCATTTGATGTTTTTTTTATGACAAAAAACATAATCAAGTCCCCCTTAATTCTAATCTCAAAAATTTATTAATTTATTCTTAAGTGAGTTTAATTATAGCAGAAATTTTTTTTTAGACCAAGTATTTTTTTTTTTTTTTGTTTTTTTACAAAGGTTAATTCCAAAATAATAAAAATTAAGATTTTAGCCTCAAAAAACACGGATTTAGCGGTATTTTTGCATATTTATATTCACTAAAAAGCGAATTTTTCCATCAAACTGGGAAACTCAAGGTTAGATGGTTGAATCCGGTTTTTGATCCAATTTTATTATTGTTATAAATTTTTTTGTTGATAAAAGTCTTTGCATTTTTGCTAATCTGGGTTAAAATGATACTTTTTTTAAAAATTTTAATAAAAAAGTGCTATTTTTCATATTTTAAATAAATTCAAATTCATAATATTAAATGAATTTTTTAAAAAATAATTTTAAAAATGGTATAATTTATAAATTAAACTTTATTTTGGAGAAAACATGGAAAATAACAAGAAAAAACTTGATCATTTGAACGAATTACAATACAAAGTTACACAAGAAAATTTTACAGAACCACCTTTTGATAATCTTTATAACGATAATTACGAAGAAGGTGTTTATGTTGATATTATCGACGGAACTCCGCTTTTTTTGTCTTCAACTAAATATAATTCAGGATCCGGTTGACCATCCTTTTGAAAACCTTTAAACGAGGACTCAGTTGTTGAAGTTCTTGATTTTAGCCACTCAATGACTAGAGTTGAAGTTCGCTCAAAAAATGCTGATTCCCATTTAGGGCACGTTTTTAATGATGGACCTAAAGAACAAGGAGGAAGACGTTACTGTATTAATTCAGCTGCCCTTAAATTTATTCCTAAAAATGAATTAAAAAATAATAATCTAGAGCACCTTTTAAAATACTTTGACTAAATTTTATTTAAAACAAAATAAGAAAAATTATTACTTTTAATAATTAATATTGTAAAATTTTAAATTATGAAATTACTAAGAAAATCAAAATTAAACTTTTTATTTTTTTCAGTAATTTTTTTATTTTTATCAAGTTGTTCAGTTGAGTCAAATTTACCTGATAAAATAAGTAAAGATATTGATGATTCACAAAAAATTGCTGCACCGCCTAAACAAGAGCAACCATCTCAACCATCAAATCCAGGTCAAAATCCTTCAACTCCAGGTCAAAATCCATCAACACCTGGTCAAAACCCATCAAATCCAGGTCAAAAACCATCGAATCCATCAAATCCAGGAATTGATAGAGAAACCCAAATTGATAAGGATAAAACTCAAGAAGAAAAAAAGAATCCAGGCATTAGTCAAAAACCTGATTTGCCACCCGCTGTTATAGAAATCCCTGATGAGATTGAAGAAAAACCAGGTGTAATTAAAATAACAGATGATAAAAAGGGCTCAGAACAGCCCAAAATTCCATCTTTTACACCGCAAAAACCGAGCGATGAAGAAAAAATTATTCCCGAACCTTTTGACCCAAAAAAGGATGGAAAAGAAACTGATGTCCAATTAGCTCAATTAAAAGGTTATCTTTCAACTTTACCTAGTTCATTTCGCATTACAAAAAGCATGCAAGATTTATACCCCCTAACAATAATCGGTAAAGGTAAAAGCGATGAATATAAAAATTTTTCTTATGTAAATTTTATTGACCCAATCCAAAATTTGAACGATAAGTATTCGATTAAATTAGATTTTTCTAACGCTGTTGTTGCTTCCACAGGCGCTTCAAACCAAGAAAAACCTATAAATAACGTGCTTTTATTTTTGTATCTTAAAGATAATGAAACAATTAAATCGTCAAAAACAGTCAGTCTTTTTTATAAACAAGAAGAGGCATCGAAAATAAATTTAATAGGCAAGAAATTACCTGATAATTTTAAAAACATTTTCCCATCATTTTTAGCTTTTTCTTTGCTAAACTCCAACAATGATGTCATTTCCAACCCGTTTTTTAATCAAATTGGTCATGTTTTAAATGATCGAAATTTTGGGGTTGGACTTAAAGATACTTTTGCCGAATTTAGCCCTGAAATTAGCGATGATGAAAAGGAAAAATATGGATTTGATGTTGTTAGCGCTCAACCTGATGATGAAAATGGAAAATTAAGACTTAATTTACAAATTTGAAAAATAGATAAAGATACTGAGATAAAAACGTTTTTACCAAATAATAAAAGTCTTGAATTTTCAGGTTTAGCTAAAAATTCAGACAATATTTACCAAATCGAATTATCAAAAAATACTTTAGAAATTGATGTTTTAAAAAATGATGTTAAAAAAACATTATTAGAAAAAGATTTAAATTCCGAGTTTAGTAAAGGCACATTTTTAAAACATTTATTAGACCACTTATATATAAGAGTTAATGCCGAAATTAATAATAAGTGGATTAAATTATCTGAAGTTCAGCATGATGGATGATTGTTTTTCCCGCAAATTCAATCTGCAAATTTAATTGTCAAACAATTAATAGATAATTTGACTTTAGAAAGAAATGGTAAAAAAATAACTTGAATCTTAAATTTAAAAACAGTTTTACTAATTAACAATCAAATTTTGACCCCTAATGGTGAATTTTTCCATGGTAAGGAAAAAATTCACAAAATTAGTGGTGTTCTTGAAATTAATTAAAAAAATTTCAAGTAAATTTTTTTAATTAATTATTTTTTCTAGTGGTACAATTTAATACAATTTTGAAAATTAAAGGCCAAAATTATGAAAACTAAATCAAAAAACACACTTACAGAACGACAATTTATTTTTTATGGGCTAAATTATGTTGTAGGATTTGGCTTTATCGCCACTATTTCGAGAGTAATTAATCAAGGAATTTGGGGTGTTTTTGTCTTTATTCTAACATCTTTAATTACTTTAGCTGTTATTTTTGCTTTTGCTCGAGCTGGCCAAAAATACCAAAATGAAGTTGGTGGTTCTTATGCATATGCTAAGAAAACCTTTAAAAATGGGCTTGTTTTTTTCACAGGTTGAAATCAAGTCGCCCGAATTATGCTTTTTTCGGCAACAAGTCCGCTATTTTTTTCAACTCTACTAACACAATTTGATCCTGATCGCCAATGAGTTTATGTTTCAATCTCATTAGTAGTTTATATAATTTTAATTCTTGCCGGTAGTTTTGGGTTTAAGCTCTCAAAACAAATAATTTTAGTTACTGCTATTTTTAAATGGGCAACACTTCTTATTGGTTTTGGTTTAATTATTTATTTAATTATTCAATCAAATACATATGGGCATACTTTTAGCCAAATCGAACCTTTTAGTGTTACATTATTCGCTAGTACAATTTTATCATTTATTTATTCTTATGGTGGTTTTGAGTCATTAGCGACAATTTCACAAAGTGTCGAAACAAAACGGTTTAAAAAAGTAATAATTCTAATGTTTCTTATAGTAATTTCTTCCTATTTTTTATTTTATATAATTTTTATAGGACTTGGTAAAGAATATCTTTCAAACTTTGGACTTGAACAAGTCTACAAAACTCTTTGAGGTACCACAGGAGTATCACTTTTTACAATCGGATTATTCTTTAATCGAATGTCAGCAACAATGGGATCGGTTCAACCTTATGCAAGATATATTGCCCCACTTGCTGAAGACGGTTTTTTACCTTCAATTTTTGCCAAAAAAAATAAGCACAACGAATACCATCATGCTATTTATCTTTCAGTTTCGCTTGCTATTACTTCAAGTATAATTTTTACAATTATTCCTAGAATTGCCGGTGTTACAGACACCTTTGGTACAATTTTAAAGGCAGGAAATATTTCCTTTTTAATTCAGTATTTTCTCACACTCTTTACAGTTTTGATTTGAAAATGACGAAAAAACGAGCAAATACCAATTTGAGAAATTGTAATTTACATTATAGGTATGATTGTTATTTTATTTACCCTTATTGTTTCACAATTACCATTTATTAGTAGTAGTTCTGAAGAAGTAACTTTTGAGCAGTTTATACCTTTAATAAGTTACGTTGCCGCAATTTTAATTGGGTATATTGTTAAATTTTTAAATTCTTGACTAAAAAAGAGAAAATTGAGAAAAGTAGTTAGTTAATATTGTTTTAAAGTCCATCAAAACATAAAAAAAGCTATGAATTCATAGCTTTTTTTATGTTTTAGTTTGCTATAAATTCAAAAAATTTCAAGAAAAATAAAGACAATAAGTTAAGCCGAATTTAAGTTTATTGACTAAAAAAGCTAAAATTTTAACTTAAAAGGTAAAATTATGAAATTTTTAAACTACTTTTTTAGTTTAAAACACTAACAAAAATCATAAAAAATACAACTACTATTTAAACTCAATGCAAATAGAAAACTCATTTTTATTTATGCTGAGCCTAAAAAAACATATGAAGTTTTGAAAGAACAATAATTCAAAGCCTTAAATTTATAGATTTCTAAACGGGTGAATTTAAGGCATTCCATCATATTTAAAAACATAATGGAAAATTCGCACTATTTGATTTTTTTCATGCAAAAAAACATAATTAATCCCCCTAATTCAATATCAAAATTTATTAATTAATTCTTAGTGAGGTTTATTATAACATAATTTTTTCTTAGACCAAACATTTTTTTTTTTTTTTGCAAAAGCTTAGATTTAAAATAATAAAAATTAAGGTTTTGCCTCAAAAAACATGGATTTGACGGTATTTTTGCATATTTATACTCAGTAAAAAGTGAATTTTTGACATCAAATTGGAAAACTCAGGAAAAAAATAAAAATAATAAGTTAAGCCAGATTTAGGTTTATTTACTAAAAAAGAACAATAAAAAGACTTTTTAGCTAAAAAGTTTTTTTTAACGTTTTCTTGGTCTTTTTTCTTAATTTAGAGCAGAAGGAGGGCGTATGAATAAAAAATTAATCCATTATGCAATCAAATATAAAGGGGATTATTTTTCAATCCAAAAGGCAATTCAACAAAATGAAGAGGTAAGTGATGAGCAAATAGAAAAAGTTGAACAATTAATTAATTCAGGGGAGGTTAGGGCAATTACAATTACAGATAAAAATTACCCTGAATCCTTGCGGATTCTTAAAAACCCACCATATGTGATATTTTATAGTGGCAATATCGAATTTTTAAATGACCTGCAACCAAAAGCTTCACTAATTGGTGAAAATTACATCCCCCAGGTTCAAAATTTTTTTAATCGTTCACTTGATCAAATAATAAAAAGACACGTTTTAGTAACAAATGCATATAAAGGAGTGGAACAAAAAGTAATGGAATTTTTCCGTTTACATGAAATACCAATTATTGGCGTTTCAGTAAATGGTGTTGAAAATCCTTGAATGTTTGAAAATTTTAAAGATTACGATAAATTGTTGATAATTTCTGAATACCCTAAGGGGGTCAATATTAATAAAAAACGGCTAATCCAGCGGAATCGATTAGTTGCCGCTCTTAGTAATTTTTTAGTGATTTATTCACTAAGGCAAAAAGGTGGATCACAAAATCTAGTTAATTATTTTCTCGATCTTGGTAAGGAAATTTATTGCTTTTATGATGATAATTATGAGAATCTAATTGATTTTAAAGGTTCTTTTGACTTAATTTATCAAGGAGCAAATTGGATAACTGAAATCAAAGATGTGCATTACAAAATAGGAATGGGTGAAGAATAATGTATTTTTTAAGTTTATTTCAAGACACAAAAGTTGGAAGTGAGTTATCGACTCTTGCAACTACGTTGCAAAATTGAATAAAATATCTGACTCAAATAGGAATGCCTGTTGTTGGCGGAATTTTAGTTGCCGCAATCGTCTTTTTTGCAACAATGCTTTCAATTTCCCACGATGTTGAAAAGCGGGATAAGTGAAAAAAAGCACTAATTTGATCTTCAATTGGATTTGTAATCATTCTAGTTGCCCTTGGATTATCAACAGTAATAATTTCTGTTGCAAGTTCAGCAGCAACTGGCGGAGCTAAAGGGTAATGTTTGGTTGACTTTTTAGTGGTTTAATCAATATTATTACCTACCCATTTTTTGTTTTAGGATGGTATTTACTTGTTTATTTACCTTTTTCAGTTATAGCCTTTTTTAATTATATTTTCGAAAAAATTGGCATAAACATTATTGTCCATGCAATTTTTCACAGACAAACTTTTTCGTTCGAAAGTCTTCCAATCGGTTTTTGAATTTTTGCAATTGCCTCGATTTCAATGGGCTTTATTGTTCTTATTTTACGATATGTTAAATTTTTAATTATTCGCCGTAATTCTGCAGATACAGAAATTGCGGCAATGTCAAAAGTTAGTGTTGGCTCTTTTATTTTTATTTTTACTTTTCCGGTTATTTTTTTTGCTTTACTAATTGCGATTCAGTCAACCTTAACAATAATAAATAATTATATTAGTGGTGATCAAAATTTAATTGATTTAATGTTAAGATCAGCATCAAATAAAATTCCTGACAGTGAAATTAAAACAATTAGTGAAGAATTTAGTGTTCCATCTTATTCAACTTTTACGACAATGGAATCAGGTGAGGCAATAATTTTAATTATAACACTTTCGGCATCTTCAATTGTTGTTGCCTATATTTTAGGAATTAGTTTTATTTCACTTTTCACTGCATCAGCGCAACTTTTTATGAATTTTATAACAATGCCACTTTGAGCAGTAAGTAGCATTTGGGACGATGGTCGAAAACTAAAAAGTTGAACAAGAACATTTTTTGGGCAATTTGCGGTAATTATTATTTACCAAGTCAGTTTTAATTTGTTCTTAATTTGAGTAGCTTCGACCTATAAAATTGCAGATTCAATTGATTTTGAAGGAGCAAAAGGGATATTTATCTTCCGTTTTTTGCTAAAAATATCTTTTATAATCGGGGGCGGACTGGCAATTTCTACCTTTACTCGCCAAATTGCCGCTAATTATGGACAGGCCGGAGCTGTTGAACACCACCAAAGATTGGCTTCTTCTACTCTAAAAGTTGGAGGAGTTGCGCTTGCTGGGGCGGCCGGGACAATGTTTAAATTAAACCAAAATAATCACAAAAATGCTACTGATTTAACAGGCCTGCCTTCAAAATGAAATCAAAAAGAGCCTTTTGATATTATTGATAATTCAATTCGTCCAAACCAAAAGCAAAGCCCTTGAAGAAATGCGATGAACCTAGTGGGAGTCGGGGCTGGAGTTGCTTATGCCGCGACTAAAGCTAAACCTTTGATTAAAAAGTGACGAAATTACAGAGCTAATCGGGCTTTAAATGGTGAACAAACAGGATTAAAAAATTTTTTTAGCAAAAAAATTAATAATTTATTCTCGAAATTTAAAAGGGGTGATTCAAGTCAAAATTTAGATAAAAAGCCAAAAAATACACGGTCAACTGTTGAAAAAACAGCAGAAAACCCATCATCTCAAGATAAAATCGAAGAAACAGCAAAAATGAATCAAAATGATGCATTATTGACTGAAAAAAGCCCAATTTCTGATGATAAATTACAGCAAACTGATTCATTAAGTCAATCTAAAAATCAATCTACTGATGAAAAACAGCCAAAAATTGAAAAAAATGATGTTGAAATTGCGCCAAATTTAGATCAACAAGAGAATTCTGAAAATAAATCTGATGAAAAACAGCAAACTGAAAATCCAGAAATAGCAGAAAAACCTGCAAAAAAACAAGGCTTTTGAGCTAGATTTTGAGGTGAGTGACCAAAAGAAGAGACTAAAAAAACGCGAAGAAAATCTTCCAAAACAAAAGATGAAACCTCTGAAAAAGAAGCTAAAAAAGTTAAAAAAGCAGTAAAAAAGAAAGAAACTAAAGCAGAAAAAGCAGCCGAATCTAAAGAAAAAAAGGTAAAAATTGAAAAATCTGATTCAAAATTAGATGAAAAAACTAGTGATACAAAAGAAAAGGCGAAAAAAGTAAAAACTAGTGAAAAAAGTAGCACTGCATCTGCAACATCAGACGAAAAATCTTCCATAGCTAAAGATGAAAATTCAAAAAACATTGAAAAATCAGGACCACAAATTGAACAAAATGATGAAAAAATCGACAATTCAGCACCTAAAAAAACATGAACTAGAAGTAAAAAAGCAGAAATTAATACTGACAGTCAAGCCCAAAACAATACTGAAATAATTTTAAATTCTGAATTAAGAACTGGTGAATCTAACCAAAATTTAAAACCAGTTAAAGATGAATTAAACGAAAATATGACCAAAAAAGATCAGCAAATTCAGGACAGTTCAGATAAATCAAACACTAATAGTGCTAAAAAACAAGAAAAAGATAAGTTAAACAATTAATACAAACTTTTTGTATTTTGGATAGGTAAATTATGAAATTACAAAATAAACGAATTAAAAATGTTCAAATCCAAATTTTTCGACACATTACGCTAATTGACATTCCGGTAATTATCGTTTTGTTTTTAGTTTCTGCCTCTATTGGTTTTGCGCTGCCTGAAAATTTATTTATTTTGGTAAAAATGTTGATTTCTACGGCATTTTTTTTAGTTTGAACAGTTCCATTAATAAAATACTACAAAAATTGGGGGCTAAAAGGCTATAAAATTATCTGGTATATTGCTCTCTATTTTACAAGACCTAAAGTTTATAGCAAAATTTCCTCGACAAGTGCAAATACACGAAATTTATTACCATATAGCCGTGCTAAACAGGATTTTATTAAAATTTCAGGCGGTTTTATAGCTGGAATTGAAATTTATGGTCAAGATATTTTTAGCATTGGAAGTCAAAAAATCGAACAAATTCTTGAACAATTTACAACAAGTCTTAATGCTGTTAATAGTCGAATTTCGATTGTAAAAATTGCTCATCCTAATGATTTAACAAAAAATAAACTATTTTTTTTACAAAATCAGGATGAATGCAAAGCCAATTTGAACGAGAATTTTTGCCAGTTTTACAAAAATGATATTGCAAATTTTGACACTTATTTGCATCATCGCTATTTTATTATTATTTATGAAAAAAATGACGTTAGTTTGCTTCAGCAACTTAATTTGCTCAGATCGAACATTTCATCAACAGGTTTTCGTGCTAAAACTTGCACACTTAGAGATTTACTTGATTTAAATTTGAAAATAATCAATTTTAGTGATTTTTTAAGTGATCAGGAATACAAAAAAATTCAAGAAGGTGATGATATTAGTAAATATTTGGCACAAGACCGAATTGAATGACATCCAGAACATTTTAAAATTAATGACATTTATTTTTCAGTTCAAACAATTAATGAATATCCTTTTAATCTTCCTCTTGGATGAGCAGCTCAACTTTTTTCAACAAATAGCAGCGTGGTTTGGCATTTAAATCGACTAACAAGTGCCGAAAAAGAAATAAGTTTTAACCGAGGTGCGAAAAATTTAGAATCTAATTTGAATGACCAAAAAAATGTTGTCCAAAAATCTAAAACCGCTACAGAACGAGCAGCTCTTGAAGAAATAATTAACATTGCTGGCTCTTCAAATGAAGAAATTTTTTATTCGACATTTATTTTTTTGAATTGAGGGGAGACTAAATCTCAACTTAAAGAAATTGAAAGTAAAAATCGAAATAATTTAAGAAACATTGGTGGAACAATAAATCCACTAAAATACCGTCAATTACAAGGTTTTGCTTCACTTTTTTTTCGATTTAGCAACTTTTTAAAGGAAGAAATTGAAATGCAAGCAAGTAATGTTGCTTTTGGAATTCCTTTTACATCGCGAAATTTTAATGACGGAAATTATAATATAATTGGGATTAGTAAAACTGATTATACACCTATTTTTTTCGATCTTTTTTTGCAAAATCAAGATCGAAAAAATTCAAATTGTTTCATTTTAGGAACTTCTGGTGCTGGTAAGTCGACACTGACAAAAAAATTGCTAACTTATAATAAAGCTGTCGGAAATTCAGTGATTATTTTAGATCCACAAAACGAATATTGGAAAATCGGTGAAGAACTAAAAGCAAATACAATTAATTTTGCCAGTGGATCATCAACAATTTTTAACCCTTTACAAATTCAAAAAGTTTTTAATCCTCAGTCAAAAATTATTGATGAAAGTATTTATAATAACGCCGAAACTATTTCACTTCACCTGCAAAATTTAGAGCGATTTTTTGGCATTTTGCTTCCAAATTTAGATCACAAAATGCTAATGTCAATCATTGAATGTGTCAATGAAATCTATAAAAATAAGAACTTTTATACACTTTTTAATGATGTTAGCCTTCTAGAACCTAGTGAATTTCCAACTATTGATGACTTAATTGCCAATTACAAGTCAATGGATTTTTCCTACATTAGTCAGCATGAAAAAATGATTGTCTCATCAACTTTAGAATATGAATTTAGTAAATACGGGAAACTCAATAGACTTTTTAATGGGCAGAATTCCAACTTTGATATTCAAAATGGTCTTGTAATTTTTAATGTTTCAACATTGATGCATCTTGAAAAACGTATTTATCAGGCAGCATTTTTTTTGATCCTGTCATTTATAGAAGGGAAAATTGCTACAAATTTTTACAAAAATAAAAAAATTACCCTAATTGTCGACGAAGCACACCGATTTATTGATGAATCAAACACAATCGCGCTAGATTTTTTGTTTAAAATTGCTAAAACCATTCGTAAATACAACGGTGGTTTGATCATAACAACACAAAATCCCGGCGATTTTGCAATTAGCGGTGAAGCTGCCCGAAAAAGTGAAGCTATTATTGAAAACTGCCAGTATGCTTTCTTTTTTAATTTAAAAAGTAATGATATAAATAAAGTAGACAAACTTTTTTCATCTTCAGGTGGGCTTACTGATGAAGAAAAAAAATTTATTGCACTGGCCCAAATAGGTGAGTTCATTTTTTCTGCAAATTTAAATGATCGATATATTTGTTCAGGTTATTTTAACAATGCAGAGAAAAAATTATTTTTCGATAAAGGAGATAAACTAATTAACAAAGGAGATTAATGAGCAAAAAAATACCATTTTTTTTAATTTCTGGCCTTATTCCTGTGCTTTTTTTGTCAGCAGGTTACCAAAACACAGCTTATTTTAAGTTAAATAATTATGATAATTATGAAATAAAATCTGAATTTGCAAATTTTAGTGCTCAATTTGACTTGGAAATCGAAAGACAACCTGATTCATTTAGTTTTGAATGAATAAAAGACAACAAAATTGACTCAAAAAGTGAAATAAGAAAACTAAATTCATATTGATTTGATCGAACAATCAAAGAAAAATTTTACAAACCAGGCTCAAAACCTGAAATAAGAGATGAGAATTTAGCACCTGAATATTGTAGTCAACTTGAAAGTTGTCGAAATTGACAATTTTATTTAAGTGAATCCAGATTTAGAGATTGAAAACAAGAAACAGTTTTTAACATTTACGGCGAATATGATAAGTCAATTTTTGATCGAAATTCATTATCAATTACATCAAAAAAATATAATAAAATCAACATTTCAAACATTTTAAATGAATATGCCAAAAATAAAATTAGCGAACTTGAAAAGAATTTTAATCTTAAAAATATAAAAATAAGTCATTTAATTTACAGTGTAGGGTTTGAATTGCAAAGAGATAAAATTAAAAAATTTATTGTAAATTTGCAATATCGATATTCATACCAAAAAAGAGTTTTAAATAAGGATCTAGAGCTTGAAAAATATTTGTCAGATTTAAGGCAAAATTTTAATAACTCGATTATCAAGAATAACCAAATTTCGATAAAAATTGAAACAAATCAACAAAATAATAATGAAATACAAAGTTTTTCGCTAACTTCATCTCAAAAAGGTCTAAAAGAAATTGAAAAAAAAGTTGCTGAATTTTCAAGCGAACTTTTTAAAAAAGGAAAAAAATACAATGCAGATCTCCATTTTAACGTTATTAGCGACACGCAAATCGAATTTTTTATCAGATTTAAGCACCCACAGGATAAAAATTTTTACAATTTCCAGTTAAATAACAAGGTGAATGTACGCCCATTTTTTGAAAATAATGATAAGTTTTGAAAAAGACTGACAATTATTCCGGGTAATATTTATGATTCTAAAACTTATGAATCAAAAATTGACGAACCAGTGAAAATTTCTGAACCAAAAAGCGAAACAATCGAAGGCGGAGTTCGGAAAATATACGGCGGAAAATGAGAATATCATAATAAAATAAAGCTAAATTTCATTACAAATCCAGATGAAAATGAAATTTTATATGTCAACGGAAATCCTGTAGATGTTTTAGATCTTAATTTTGATTATGATCTTGAGGACCTAAGACTTGAACAAAAAAACCAGCAAAATTCAACAAACAGTTATAAAATTGAAATTAAAAAATTTAAAAAAGACAATAAAATACAGGATAATTCAGAATTAGTTGCTATTTATGAAATTGAATTTGTAATTAAAACAGCAAATTCAATTATGGATATAAAGTGGTTTGCTTGAGATCCAAAAAATAATAAAGATCAACAAAAATTAATTGAACCTTACTTAAAAGACAAAAATGATCAAATAATTTATGATCAATTTGGAGTTAAGGTCAAAAATCCTGAATATGATCCGTTAATTGATACAAAAACTGGGACTAAAAAACAAATTGTTTGAGTATCGACCGGCAAAAATCCTAATTCTATACCTGAAAACAGCAATTTTGCTCAACTTCCAAGCGAAATTTCACGTTTTAATTTAGGTCTTGAATCAGAATTTGGATTCATTGCAGAAGCAAGTGTTAGTGGAAAAGGCGCTAATATAGTGTTAAATTCAAATCCTGAAAATGATAAAGTTTCATCTTTTAGATATTTAGTTGACTCAGATAATAGTGAAAATTTTGAAATTTTAAACAAAAATGGCAAAAAATCAGAAAAATTCGACATTACAAATAGTGCAAATAAATATTTTTCGATTGGGGGAGTTTGACTTTTTTCTTCTAAATTTGATAAAGGACTTTCATCATATAAAATTGTTTCTATTGGTGAAAATTCAAGTTCACAACTTTTTAATGATGTTTTCCCAAATAAATCAATTATCCCTTTTTGGGAATCAAAAGCAGGCCAAATTTTAGAACAATATTTACTTCTAGAAAAAATAACAAATGAAAATATCAAAAAACTGACATATGAACAAATTTTATTATATTGAAGAAATTTTATAGATAATGTTGTAAAAACAAAGCAAATTAAGAAAATTAATCAAAAATTAGACGAAAACATCGAAATTAAAAACAAAATTGTCTTATTAGTTCAAAAAAATTTAAATTTTGAAAATTTAGAACAGACAAATAACCAAAAAATAGGTTCAAATCACGGTTTTGAGAGCTCAACAGGCAACAAAGTTCTCGAAATTAACCCAGAAATGATTTCTGAAATATCTAAATTTTTTGTAGATGACAATGAAAATTCTAGTAATATTGATATAAAAATTGAAAATATTGTTCAGGGTCAAGATAATAAATTTGATTTTGACATTAAAATAGTTAAAAAAGATGATAAAAAAGCAGAAAATTTTGAAGAAATTTTAGGTATCCTAAGTTTTTCTGACATTGAAATTAAAGATTCAGAGCAAAATAAAAATAAAGCTAAAATTAAATTTAATTTGAAAAATGACAAACATACAGTAAATCAAAATTTGCAAAATTCATCTCAAATAATTGATTACTTTTCAAATCAAGAAAATTTTGACAAAGTAAATCTGTTTTTAGAAGAAAATGACGAAAATATAATTGCCAATTTTGATCTAAAACCTGAGTTTAAAGAGCTTTTTCATTTACAAACTCCCTTTATTGTTGTGAAAAAAAGCACAAAAAATAGTGAAATTTTTCAAGATTCAAGAAATATTTTTGATGAACTTTTGTTAGAGCGAATCAATCTTACTGGTATCGAGAACTTGCAAAATGCCAAAAATTTTATATTACAGCAAATCCAGGCGAGTTGAAAAGATGTTAAATACAACTATAATGTCGATTTTGTAATTGAAAATTTTGATAATGTCGTCGAAAATGTGATAAAAAATGCCGAAGAAAGTGAACAAATACCTCA
Organism: Mesomycoplasma ovipneumoniae; assembly: GCF_038095975.1. Classification (NCBI taxonomy): domain Bacteria; kingdom Bacillati; phylum Mycoplasmatota; order Mycoplasmoidales; family Metamycoplasmataceae; genus Mesomycoplasma; species Mesomycoplasma ovipneumoniae. The sequence continues at coordinate 882,868 of NZ_CP146003.1, forward strand.
CAAAATTTGAAATTTGACTCTAAAAGTCAAGAAAAATCAAATTAATAAATTTTATGGATCGAAAACTATTAAACTTGTTAATATTATAGGAAGTCTAAATAACCCTAAAATTAGCAATTTAAATCAAATTAAAGCCAAAGAATTTAGTCTTTCTATTTCAAAAAACAGTGAAAATTTGGAAAATGCCATTAAAGATCATGTCTATAACCTTCTTTTGCCTGAAGAAATTGATTCAAAAAAATATTTGTACTTACAGAATATTTCACAAATTGTGAATAATTTTCGGACTAATCCAAAATTAGAAAAGGCAACACTTGTTTTAAAACCTGGAACACCTCAGCTAAATGGAAAAAAAGAACTTACTATTTTTAATTCAGATTTTACAACTTTAGGCGATCTAACTTTGGGCGGTTTAGAAAAAAATTCTGAAATTACTAAGTCAAATATTTCAAAATCCACAGCTTATTGACTAATTCCGTTAATTATTTTTTCAATAATAGGATTACTGTTTTTTGGCTTTTGGATTTACAACAAATTTATCGCAAAGTTTAAAAATTAGAAGCCTCAGAAAAATTAAATAAATTAAAATCGCAAATAGTTAATAAAAAAAAGTCTTTTACTTGAATAAAAGACTTTTTTTTATTAATAAATTTTAATTAATTTGTTGACTAAAAATAATTATAACTATTTTTTGTTAGACTTTGTTTAAGAAAGGAGTTTTTCAGATTTTTAAAAATTTTTTCAAAAAACAAAATAATAGCTGTTTTAGATAGGTTTTTTCAACTAAGAAGAAAAATTTTAGCCTTGATAGATAGAGCTAAATTTAAAAAAATATTTAAAATTCAGTCACTAAAGCTGAAGTTTTAGTTATTGAACTTTTTTAAATTTTTATATTCAAAGGTCGCAGGAGCTTTACGCCCAAAAACATTTTCAAGTTCTACTGTTATTAAGGTTTTAGTCTCATTCATCTCGATAATTTTACCAATATCGCCAGAAAAAGGACCTTGAGTCACTTTTACCCAATCGCCAATTTGTCAAGTTATTGCAGTAGTATCGTTAGTTTCTTGAAAACTAAGAACTTTTTGATTTCAATTTTCTTTCATTCGCTCGAATTGCCGAATTGAAATTGGCGTTGGTTTAGTTCCTCTACCATGAGAACCCACAAGTCCAGTTACATATTGAGTATTTCTAACAACAAATCAGGCTTTATCAACCATATTCATCTTGATAAAAAAGTAACCCTTATATAAATTACGGTATTTGAGTTTTTTTTCAGTTTTTCCGTTTGTGGCCTCCTCATAATAAGGGACGTCAAATTTGATTATTTCCTGAAAGTGCTCTTCTAAATTTTCGTATTTTATTCGGTTTTTAAGTAAAGTAATTGCAACATCTTCTTTTGATGAAATAGTTGAAATCATGTATCACTTATATATTTTCATAGTATTTTTTGCTCCTTTCTAAATTCCTACTCCGGCTTGATTTCAAATATAGGCAGCAATAATTGTAATTGCGAAAAAAACAGCCATAAAAATAAGTGAAAAAATTATTGTTTGCCCAAAACTTTGAAAAGCGACTCGACTTGTTGGTCATTTTACCCTTTTCATCTCTTTAATAAAAAGGCGAAAGAAAAATTTTTTTTTCCTTTTTTTTGTCTCGTCAGGGATTTTAATATTTTTGGCTTGTTTTTTTCACATTATTTTTCCTCTTGGTGTAAAGTAGATTTGCGACATATTTTGCAAAATTTATTAATCTGAAGGCGAGTTTGAAGCGATTTATTTGTTTTATAGTTCCGATTTTTACAAACAAAGCAGCTTAGACTAATTTTTTTCTTCATATTATCCTAAAAATTTAACATTACAGTCTATAATTATATATTAATTTAGGAAAAAACTTCTTAATTTATTACTTGTAGCTCGAATAAAATCATTAACCTTTTGTGTGGTGATGCCAATTTTTTTAGCAATAACATTAGTTGGAATGTCTTGAATAAAAAACATTTCAAACATTTCCATCTCAAGTTCATCAAAAGACTCGGTAATTCGGTTGTAAATATCCTGAATTTCTAGTTTGTGAAGCTCACTTTCGACAGCAAATTCGATATTTTCAGGTAATTCATCAAGTGAAACCGAAAAGTTTGCTATTTGATAGTTTTTTGTGGTAAAAGAAGTTGCATATCCTAGCATAAACAGTTTAATTTTGTGAACCAAATAATTTTCAAGCGGGATACCTAAACTCGGGTCAAATTCTTCATATAACTGCACAAATTTGTCAATTGAAGCATTAAATAGGTCTTGATAAGTTATCGGTGTTAAGGCAAAAGTTTTTATTACTTGTTTTGAGCAAGCTAATAAAATATGCGAATATTTGTTTAAAACGGTAAAATATCTCTTATTTTTAGCTATTTTTTTCTTACGATCTAATCACATTTTGTAAATAAAACCTCATAGTTCTTTATTTTTGTTTGTTTTTTAGATAAAAAAGTATAATTCCCGTTGCAACTGTAACATTTAGAGAGTCAATTTTACCTTCCATCGGAATAAAAAATGACTCATCGCTAGCATACAAACTACTTTTTTTAATTCCAGTAGCCTCATTGCCAACTATAACTGCACAGGGAAAATTAAACTGAATTTCATTAATTTTTTTACTTTTTTCGCTTAAATCAGTGGCATAAATTCAAAAACCTATTTTTTTTAATTTATTAATTGCAGCTACAATTGAATTTACAAGAATAAACTTGATACCAATAAAACCACCTGATGCGACTTTGAAAGTAGTTTCATTAAGTTTAGCTGCTCGCTTTTTGGGCAAAATTATATGCTTAATTCCAAAACAATTTGCTGTTCTAATAATGTTACCGAGATTATTTTGATCATGAATATGATCAAGAATTAAAACAATTTCGGGTCTATCCTTGCTTAAAACATCAATTTCAAAAAATTTAAAGTTTTCAACAACACCAACAAAGCCTTGGTGGTTTGCAAAAACTAATTTATCTAAAAAATCTTTATTAACTATTTGTACTTTTTGGTTCGAAAAAATTGGACTATCTGGCTGTTTTAAACAGTAAATTTGTTTAAAAACAAACCCATTTTTAATTGCTTCTATCACCGAATTCTTGCCACAGATATATTTAAGCATATTTTTTCACTTTCGTATGAAACGCGGAAAAAATTATGAAAAAATGAACCTTTTCCATAATTTTTCGCGATATTTATCAGCTTCTTCATATTTTTTTTGCTCAAGAAGTTTTTTTCAAATTTGAATATTTTCTTGATCTTCAGAGTTAATTTCTTTTTTTGTAAAGCTAAATCTTAGTAATTTGAATATAAAGACAATTTCTGAATTCTTTTTTTGTTTTGCTAGGTTAGAGATTAAAAAAATAGCATTAGAAAATTTTTGCTCTTCGATAAGTGATAAAATTTCCTCAACAAGGCTTTTTTCAATTTCTTTAGGGTTAAGAATTCAATCAAAATAAATTTTTTTGTATTTTGTTATTAATTTTTGGTGATTTTGGATTAATTCATCTGTTAAATTAATCGGGACACTTGGATTTATTGACAAAAAAATGCTACGAAGAACATCTGGATCGTATTTTTTTGCAAATTCTTTTGCAAAAATTATATTTCCTATTGATTTAGACATTTTTTTACCGTTAAAATTTACAAAGCCAACACGAATTCATTTTTTTGAAATTGGTTCATTTGTTAGTGCAAAATGTTGGGCATTTTCATTTTCATGATGCGGAAAAATCAAATCAACACCACCTCCGTGAATATCCACTGAATTTTTCTCAAAATGATTATAAATAATTGCAGAACACTCAGTATGTCAGCCAGGTCTTCCTAGGCCAAAAGGCGAGTCAAAAAGTACGCCTTTTTTTGTTTTTTTTCACAAAACAAAATCATTTACAGATTTACTTTGCCGATCTTTTTGATACAAATTGTGGACTTTTTGTTGAGAAATTACACCGTAATTTGCAATTTTACTTGCCTCAAAAACAAGGTCGCCGTTTTGATTAAAATAAGTAAAATTTTTATCTTTTAACTCGACAATATAGTCAATAATTTTGTCAAGAATTTCAGTTACTTTTATTATTTTGTCTGGTTTTTTAACATTAAATGTTTCAAGAACGCTAAAATATTCAAAAATGTATTTTTGACTTAATTCAGCTTCAGTTAGTCCTAATTCCATTGCTTTTTCGATAATTTTGTCATCAATATCAGTGATATTTTGGACAAAATTAACTTTTTTGCCAAAATATTTTCATACAGAAACTAAAAAATCAAACACAATTACCGACCTTAAATTGCCGATATGAACGTGATTATAAACCGTAGGACCGCAAAGATAAACATTCAAATTACTTTTAGTTGAGCTCATAATTCGTTAATTTTTTAACTAAATCTGTATAATTAGGTATAATTTTACCAATTTTTTCCCAAAAAAGCTTGCCGTGGTTGCGAAAAAAATGGTGAACAACCTCATGAACAATTACATAATCAATAATTTCCTTTGAAAATGCAAATAAATATTTGCTATAATGAATTTTTTGACGATAATAATTGGTGCCTCAGGATGTATTTTTTCGTGATAATTTGACTATATAATCAGGAACTTCTAAGGTTTTAGTTCAAAATTTTGTTCGCTGAATTAAATAGTCTTCAAAATGTTTCATTAACAGTTTTTCAATTTTAGCCTCAATATTTTTTGGCCGACCTAAGGAAAAAATAGCAAACTGACTTTGCAAATAGAGTTTATTTTTTGTTTTTATTAAGCTAAAATAGTTTTTTTTACCAAAAAGGTAAAAAAAAGACTCAGAAAAGTGTAGTACTTGTCTTAATGGCAAAATATTGATAATTTTATTAAAATATTTTGAATTTCTGACACTCCTGATTAAAACTTCATCGCTTAAGACAAGTCCGGTCTGAACTAAAATATAGTCATCAACTAATTTAACTATCAGGCGCGAACTTTTAGGTCTGAATTCAACAAAAATAGGATATTTTTGACCATTTAGGTCTATTTTTAGTTCGCGAAACTTAGCTTTTTTGTTGGAATTCATTTTTGGTTATTTTTAGCTCGATTGTATTTGCGCTTTTGTCAATAATTTCAAATTCAAGTTTGTATGTTGGCCAGTCAAAATAGAATTTTGCCCCTAAAACCAGCTTTTTTTTCGAACTTTGGGATAAAAGTCACTGATTTAAATTTTTAAAACTAACAGGAAGATTGACTGCTAAAATTTTGTTAATTGTCAAAATAGAAGTTTCAGCTTTTGTTGTAATCTGATTTGGACTAATTTGATAAAAATCAAGGTCATCACGATAGTCATATTCATCATAAATTGGACCCAAAAGACACTCAAGTATATCTTCAAATGTAAGAATTCCAACGATTTTTTGTGATTTATTTGATTCAACTACAAATCCTAAATGAGATTTTGATTTTTTCAAAATCTCATAATTTGTTTTAATCAAAGATGTCGAAAGAAGAAGAGGAGTTTTTATTATATGATCGTTAATGTCAAATTTATCAAGGTGCAAAATGTCTTTTGAAAGTAAAATTCCAACAAAATTGTCGTCTTTTCAAACAGGAATTCTTGAAAAATTTGAGTCAATTATTACTTCTTTGATCGATTCAAGACTATCTTCATATTTTACAAAGACAACATCTTCAAGTTTGGTAAAATGTTTGGCGGTTGTAAAAGAGTCAAATTCAAGCGCTCTAATTGCCAAGTCAGATTCGTCTTTTTCAAGGACATCTTCTTGGTGAGCTTGTAAAATTATTTTTTTTAGTTCATTTTCGGTATTTGTTACATTGATTTTTTTGACAAATTTAGTCATTAAAGCTGCCAGTGGAAATAAAAAGTAATAAAAAAAAGTAATAAAAAATCAAAAAGCTTTCAAAAATAAAATTGGTTTTTTTCGACCAAAAATTTTAGGGTAAATTTCACCAAAAATTATTAACGGCGGAGTTGTTGCTGCTATTGAAATTAAAATTTGCAAAGATTCATTAATTGCTAAATTAGAAAAAAGCGCCGAAATTATAATAGAAATTCCGATGTTGACAATATTGTTTCAAATTAAAATGATTGTCAAAGTTTTTTCATAATTGTCATAATATTTAAGAATTTGCTTTTTTCCTCAGAAAGAATCAGAAATATTTTCGTCAACTTTTGCCCGACTTGTGGCGGTAAAAACAGTTTCACTTGCTGAAAAAATGGCCGAAATTAAAAATAAAAATAATAAAACAATTCCTAAAGCAATAAAATAACCTGGCATTAGTCCTCTAATCCTAAATTTATATTATTTTTATTTTTGTTTGCAACATTAAAATCAAGGGCAGCAATAAACTGGCCAATTTCAGGTAAAAAATTAAAAAATAGCGTTCCAGTTGGGCCATTTCTGTGTTTTGCGATAATTAATTTTGTATTTGGTCCACTGTCAAAATTAGACTGATCATCTTCTCTTTTATTATAATAGTTGTCCCGATGTAAAAAAGCAACAAGGTCAGCATCTTGCTCAATAGCTCCAGATTCACGCAGATCTGAAAGCAAAGGAGTTTTATCTTCTCTTCGCTCGACATTTCTTGAAAGTTGCGACAGAGCAATAATTGGCGTATTGACTGCACGAGCTAGTTGTTTTAATTTTCGGGAAATAATTGAAACCTCGACTTGACGGTTGTAATTTTGATTATTTGCACTTGAATTTATTAGTTGCAAATAGTCAAAAATAATCAGATCATATTTGGTATTGTTGCGATAGCGTTTTTGAACTTCTCAAAAAATGTCGTCAATATTGATCGAACCTGAGTCATTTATGGTGAGTTTTGCCTCTTTTAGTCGTTTTGAGATTGCTTTTTCAATTTTTATTAAATCTTCAGGACGTAAATTTTTTGGTGTTTTGAATTTATTGGCCTCAATTCCTGAGACAAGTGATAAAAGCCGAGTTCCTAAATCTGTGTTTGACATTTCAAGGGCAAAAAATAGCACAGATTTTCCACTTTTGCAAACATTTCAGGCCAAATTAAGGGCAAAAGCCGTTTTTCCAACTGACGGTCGAGCTGCTAAAATTACAAGTTCACCCCTTTGAAAACCAGAGGTTACCACATCTAAATTATCATAACCAGTCGAAATTCCTTTAATAACATTTTGACTTGTGCGAAGTTCGGTAATAAATTGAAAAATTTCCTGGGCAATTTCATAAATTGAATAAAAAGACTGTTTGGTGCTATCTAAAGTCAAAAGATTAATTTTGTCAACAATTTGGCTTGTAATTTCAATGGAAGTTTTTTTTCCAAAGTCTAGTTCATGACTTGATTCTTCAATAATTTTTTTGAGCTGACGCAGAGTTTTTTTCTCGCTGACAATCCGTAGATGCGAAGTAATTTCTGAAGGCAGCGAAAAATTATTATTATAAAGTCAAATTATGAATGATTTTCCGCCTATTTTTTCCAGCTTTTGATTTTTTTGCAGTTCTTCAATTATTAAATTAACTTCAGGATCAGGAACGCTAGCAACCACAGTTTTAATTGCTTTTGCAATCTCAACTAGTCTTAGATCGCTAAAATCATTTGGGTCAATTGCGTCAATATAATTGATAATTTTTCTGGGATTTGAAAGCAAAAAAGAAATTATAAAGGACTCAATATCAGGGGAAGTATATCGCGAATTATTCATCTTTTACAACGTTTATTTTTAAAGTAGCACTAATTTCAGGACTTAATTTAATAGTGACATAACTAGTTCCAAAATTGGAAATTCCTGGAGTTTGAATTAAGTGCTTGTCAATAAAAATATCTTTGGTCTCAAGCTCCTTTTTTATTTTTTTAGCCGAAATTGCCCCGTGGACTGAATCAAGTGTCCCTTTTAATTTAAATCACAAAACAGTATTTTCAATTTGAGATTTAAGTTGAATTGCCTGATTTTTTTTATTTTCCTTTTCAGCTTCAATTTTTTTTAGCCTTTCTTTTAAAAGTTTTTCAGTTCTTGGATTAAAAGGTTCGGCTAAATTATTTTTAAACAAATAATTGCTAGCATAACCAGCTGAAACCTCAACAACAGTGTTTGCACGACCATCTTTTGTGTCTTTAAGTAGAATTACTTTCATATTCTCTCCTTTGAATTGCAAGTTTAATATTTTCAACAAATTCAGAAAAAGTCTCAACTGTTGAATAAGCAGCTGCTGAAGTTACATTTCCACCTCCACCAACTTGCTCTGCTATATATTGAACATTAACATTTTCAACACCTCGAGCTGACATTTTATAATTTTTTTGTTGGGGTAATTTGGCCACGACAAAGGCGGCTTGACGATTTTTAACTAATAAAATTTGCTCACAAGCAATCGAGACTAAATCAGTTTCAATTTCCCGATCAAGACTTGCAAGAAAAAAACCTGGCTTAACTTCGGTGACATTTTCAAGAATTTCTTTAATAATTTTTGACTCATTTTCATTAAGTTTGAGAAATTCACCAGTTTTTGCAGTTTTTGCACCTCAACGAACAAGGGCGGAGACGGCCGCAAAAGTTGAGGCACTAGCGGTTTTTTTAAACTGGGCCGAGTCAACATATAAACCGTTAAGCAAAATTTGAGCCCATTCTTGATCAATGCTTATATCTGAATGAATTGTTAGCAAAATTAAGTGGGTAATAATTTCACATGTTGATGAAGATGAGACATCAATATAGTCATGAATTAATTCCAAAATTCCTTGCATTTTGGAATTAATTCCGTGATGGTCAAAGACAAAAACATTTTCCAAATTGATTTGATCAAGAGCTTTTTTGTTTTCAATTCGCTCAACGTCAGAGACATCAACTAAAATGGCAAGGCAGGTGTCATTATTTTTTGAGGCCATTGTAATTTTTGAGGCAACTGAACGCGATATAAAAATATTTTTCTTGATAAAATCAGCTTGCGATAAAAATCTTGTTGTGGTAGTGTCAAAAGTCTGGTTTTGGATATAAAAATTAATTTTTCTTTTATAAATAACTTCAGCATATCTTTTTAAAAAATTACCCAAAACATAGCCAGAACCAAATGAATCTAAGTCAGAATTAATGTGGCCATAAATTATTATATTATCAATTTTTTCCAATTTTTCAACTAAAAGACGAGCAATTCTTCTAAGTCTAACAAGCGAATGGAGGCTGAGAGATTCACTATAAGAACCATAAGAAAAAGGTCTTTTTCCATAAGGATAAATTGAAACTTGATTTCCACCACGGGTTTTTGAAAAAATTAAGGCCTCATTTGCTAGTCTTTTTACTTCGACTAAATTTGTTGTGCCAAAGCCAAAACCGACTGAAAATCAAACTTCGGTTGTATCATCAATTTTAGTGCTCTCGTCGCGAAAAATGTAAAAATGATTTTTTTGTCAAAGTACAAATGTCTCATAATGTAAAACTAACATAATCCGGCCATCTGCGTATTCTTTGTACAAAAATTTATATTTTTGTGACAGTTTTTCAAAAAAATCATTAATAAAAATTTTGATTTTAGGGTAGTCTTGATCGCTACTGCGAAAATTTGTTGAGACAAAATTATCAACCTCAACCTCTGCAAAAACAAGCGAATTATTTTCATAACCTTGCGAAATTGACTTAAAAAGTGTGATATCACGATAAGAAATTCAATATGCAAATTTATTATAATTAATTTCAAATCAATTATTTCCCCTTTTTATCTCAAATTTTGGCGGAATATCTTCGACCTTTTTATATTGGGGAAAAAGATAAAAAATATCACGGTTTACTAGTCTTTCTGGGTATAAATCTTTAACATATTTGGAAACTTTTGTAATTTTGTAAGTTGATGACAAATTGATAATTCCAATATTATTTTCCTCGTTAATAAGGTCGAATTTTTGGTAATAAAAGTGATTTTGCTTAATTATAAATTGATAAAAAACAACAATTCCAACTGTTAGCGAGATAATGAAAATTATGAAAATTCCGACGGCTAATATGAAAAAAAGGTAAAAATCAAAAGCGTCATTAAAAATAACTTTTAGTAATAAAGTTGTAATTTCAAGTAAAAAACTTATAAATGAAATTGAAAACGGGAAAAGAAATTTTTTCATGAGTGCTTATTTTTTTACAATGAAATTTAAGATTTTTTTAGCTACAAAAATTGTCTTGACTATTGAGTGATTTTCTAAAAAATGCTGTATTTTATAGTGTTTTTTGGCAATTTCGATAATTTCATCTTGGCTTTGGTCATCATTTAATTCCAAAATTGCTCTAGTTTTACCGTTAATTGAAACAGGTAAATTATAAGTATTTTTTACAATTTTGTTCTTGTCAAACTGAGGCCAGGCGTGAAAATGAAGTGGTTTTTGCTCTAATTTTTCAAGTAATTCCTCTGAAATATGAGGGGCAAAAATCGATAAAATCACTAAAAAATCAACAAGATATTTTTTTGACGGTATTGAATCAAGTTTACTTAAAAAATTAATATACACCATTAATTTAGAAATAGCCACGTTAAACTTAAAATCCTGGACTAAATTAGTAATTTCAAAGACAAAATTATTATAAAAGTAACTAAATTCAGAGTCTTTTTCGAGCTCAGGATCAATTTTGTAATCTTTTAAAATAATTCTAATTACCCTTTGAATTCAAGCATAAATTGAATTTGCACCTTTTTCATCCCAGGCGCGATTTTCATTAATTGGCCCCATAAACATGAGAAAAATTCGCACACTATCAGCACCATATTTATCTAAAACTGTATAAGGATTAATAATATTTCCTTTGGATTTAGACATTTTTTGACCGTCAGGCCCTAGTAACATTCCTTGGTGAATAACTCTGTCAAAAGGCTCAAAATTTGGCACAATTCCAACTTCAAATAAAACTTTATGTCAAAAACGCGAATAAAGTAAATGACCAACTGCATGTTCTTGTCCGCCGATATAAATGTCAACTGGAAGTCATTTTTGCAATTTTTTATAAGCTTCTTTTGAGTCTAATTTTAAATATGTTCCATCTTTTTGTTTTAAAATATAAGCAAGATAATACCACGAACTTCCGGCTCATTGGGGCATTGTGTTAGTTTCGCGGCGGTAGATTTTGCCGTTTTTTTCAAAAAAAACTCAATCTTTTTGTAAGGCAAGCGGGGACTGACCATCGCCTGAGGGAACAATTTTTTCTAAATGTGGCAGTTCGACAATTTTTTCTTCAAGATAAATTTTGCCGTTTTGGTCAAAATAAACAGGAAAAGGCTCGCCTCAATATCTTTGTCTTGAAAAAACTCAGTCCTTAATTTTATAAGAAATACTTTTTTTTGCCAGCCCTAACTTTTCTAATTTTTCAAAAATTAATTTCGAAGCTTTTTCAACTTCAAAATTGTTAAATTCTGCTGAATTTATCAGGATATTTTTGTCATTTATTACTTCTGAATAGTCAATTGCAAAAATTTTAGCAAATTCTAGATCATTTAAATTATGAGCTGGAACTCCCATAATTGCCGAAGTTCCGTAGTCATTTAGCACATAATTTGCAATATAAAGCGGAATTTTTTTAGAATTTAACGGGTGAATCATGTATAAATTAGTGAATATACCAGAAATTTGACTCTGAAGTTTGGGACTAGAAAAACTGTTTTTTTCAATGTAGTCACTAATTTTTGCATCTTTTTTTGCAAGATTTGTTGCAAAATCATGCAAAGGTGAAATAGCCAAAAAACTAACACCATAAATAGTCTCAATTTTTGTTGTAAATATTTCAATAAAATCTTGACTATTTTCAAAGTAAAACTTAAGAATAACGCCTTGGGACTTGCCGATTCATTTTTGCTGGAGTAACTTTAGTGAGTCAGGGAAATTTATACTCTCAAGTCCATCAAGCAATTTTTGGGCATACTTTGTGATTTTTAGCACCCACTGATCCATTTTTTTGATTTCAACAGGAAAACTGCCTCGTTCACTTACTAAATTTCCGTCTTTGTCACGACTTATTTCCTCATTTGCTAAAACTGTGCCTAATTTTGGGCATCAATTTACTTGTGTCTGGCGAATTTCAGCTAGGCCAACCTTGTATAAAAGCTTAAAAATTCACTGGGTTTGTTCATAAAATTTTGGATCACTTGTGTTAATTTCTTTGCTTCAATCATATGAAAAACCAAAAGAATTTATTTGCTCTTTAAAATTTTCAATATTTTTCTTAGTAAAATCAGCAGGATGGTTGCCTGTTTGAATTGCATATTGCTCAGCCGGAAGACCAAAGGCATCTCAACCCATCGGGTGAAGAACATCAAAACCATTAAGCCGCTTAAATCTTGCAATTATATCTGATGCTGTATATCCAATTGGATGCCCTAAATGGAGTCCGGCCGCCGAAGGATAAGGAAACATATCTAAAATATAGATTTTTTTGTCTGAAGATTCACTCGTTTGAAAAACGTTATTTTTTTGCCAATAGTTTTGTCATTTTTTTTCTATTAATTTATGGTCATACATGATACTAAATATTAAATTATAATATAAAAAGGCTAAAATGAGTATAAAGTTATACAAAATTAGTGGTTTTGTGATAAATCCAAAGCTCTAAATAGAAAAACTAATAAAACAAAGGTAAACTAGTATATTAGTTTTGACGATTTAAAAGGCGAGTTAAAATAAACAATTGAAATTGACAATTGTAGACAAAATAAATACATTAAAATTGCTGAATTTAAAGATTTTAAAAGCCAAAATTTTACATTTTACAGAAGTTTTCAAACAAATTTATAAAAACAGGAACAGCAAAAGTATAAACAAAAAAAGCAAAAACGGGAATATTAAATATTTAGTGTTTTGTGTAAACTTTTACTATGAAAATGGGCAAATAGTTATTTAATTGTGCACATTAGCTTCTCATCATCGGTGTGTTCTTTTATTTTTATAGGATATTCGTTCCCTAATTCATCGAGATGGATAGGTATATATTGTTGAAAAATTGAATTTGTTGGCGGTTCAGCAACAGTTTTAACAACATTTAATTTAAGCGGTTTTAGCCCGTACCTTGTATCATTGTTAAGTCTTTTGGATATTGTTGAAATAAAATAATAATTTCCTTCTTCCGTCTCTTTTGTTTCTTGGAAATCATCTATATCTAAACTTGTTTTCTTTAAAATTGTCCCTTTTTTAAGCGCAAAAACTGGCTTGCAATTAACAGGTATCGATTTTGCGAAATCAGATTTGTAAATATCGAGTTTTTCCTTATTGTACAAATTTTCATCAAGAAAATCAAATTCATTAATTCCAAATTTTCTTATTTCTGAAGTAACTGGAATAGATTTATAGATTTCCTTCCCATTTTCGTAAACTTTATAAACTAGCGAATAAAGCGAAAATAGCGAATCCTTGAAAGATTTTCCACCATCATGCTTACTTAAAATTTTGAATTTTATTGGAATAGATTTGTACTCAATAATTTTAATGTTTTTGTAGAATCGCTTAAAATTTTTATTATTAATATTATCATAATAAGTAAACTCATCAGACAGTTTGTAATTATAATATAGCAATTTATCGACTGATTTTGCTGATTCAATTTCAGCTTTTAAAGTTGGTTCCTTCAACGCCAAATCATTCATATATTCAACAAAAGCTTTTCCAGTATCCTTGCTAAAGCCATTATATTTTTCAAAAATTTCCTTTAATTTATTAAATTCCGACAAATGTGATTGCGCCATTAAAACTGTATATTCACTTTTTTCCACGCCTTTTTTGTCAACTGTTTTGCCAAAAGGATTTTCAAAATATTTTCTCAAATCTTTGTTTTCGGTTGTAACAAGATTTTTCTTAATAAATTTAAAGTATTTATCTTCCTTTTCGTCATATTTAAACCCATATAACGTCTGATCTGACAGACCACCATTTGAAATATTGCGAATTTTTCGTGAAAATTTTATAGGGGTATGGTTTTTTGCTTCTTCATATTTTTCTTGAATTATTTTCTTTAAATCTTCGACTTTTGCAAGCTTTTCAACCTCAAACTTCGAAATTTTAACTAACTCACCAGTTTCGATATTTTCTTTGTGGTTTTCGTCATAAAGAAGAAATTTTTTATCATTTTTATTATCTGCAAGTGTTAAGAGATTAGCGATTTGACGATTTTCGTTACCAATAATTGCAACAATTGCCGCATCAACAGCATGATGCTCGTTATTTTCACGATTTTTTTCAATTTCTCGCTTATTGATGTTGTTCGATTTTGCTCTAAAATATTTGGTAACATGACCTTTAATTGTTGATATTTTTACTTTGTGCTTGCTAGAATTTTCATCAGTATATGTGAAAAACTCATTATTTTCAAAATGCTCTATAAGTGCATGATAGAATAATTTTGTTGAATACCTTGTGTCATTCAAGTTTCTGGCTAAAAATTCAACTTGAAATTCATCGTAATCTTGTAGTGTTAAAAATCTAAATCTATTTTTTGCAGAATCTTCATCCAAATCGACATAAGAATCTAATTTTTTAGCATTTTTATTCACTTTATTCTTTTTACCGAATAAGTCTTTTGCTTTTTCATAGTATTTGTTATAAATTTCATCACCCTTTGTTTTTATATATTCGCTAGCAATTAATTTTCCTTTTTTTAGGTTTTCTGCTTTTGTTGTTAATATTTTGTTTGCTTGCGAATTATCGTAAGACATTGAATATGGGATTATATGATCAATTTCATATTTTTGGCTGTTATTAATCAAATCATCTATGACAATTTTTTCCAATGTATAAAGATCTATGCCATCTTGTTGGTGGTAAAGTCTTAATTTATCCAGAAGTCTAGCAGGCTTTGTTTCTAAATCAGAAAGTTTATAACCTTTATTCTCTAAATTCAAAATTTGAAATAATTTTTTAAGATTTTTATCTTTACCGCTCTTATTTCTCTTTTTTATTTCTTCAATTGTTTTTTTATCATTTTTTTCACGCGGACTCTCGATGACAATTGCATCAATTATATTTTCTTTTGAATATTTTTTGATAATTTGGTTTAAAACTAAAACTGCTTGTTCGAATGTGTTTTTTGTTCCAGGTGAAATAATTTCGTCTTGAAAAATTCTCGGATTTAAATATTTAGTTTTTTTATCAGTTTTTCCTAATTTAGCTTTTTGTTCTTCCCATTTTCTTCTTATTTCTTCATCTTTTCACTTCAAATATTCTGAGTTCTTATTTTGTTCAAACATTTTTGGCAAAAATTCATCTATTGCTTTAAGTGAAAAATTACCAATTTTCTTAAAATTAAATTTTGTATTACTAAAAATGGATTTAACAAAATCTAACTGTTTTTCGCTATCAATCTTTAATTTTTCAAAAATATTTTTCTCAGTTAATTTTTTTAAAACTTCGTCTTGCCCGCGACTTTTTTCACGGTCAAGAATTATGCAAATTTCATCTAAATATGGCAAAAATTCCAATATATTATTAATATTTATTCAGTTAGAATCAGAAGAATGGGAATAAATTGTTGCCAATAAATGTTTTGTTACTTCCAATTTTGTAGTTGGTTCTTCTTTGATAATTTTTCTACCTTCAATTGTATCTTGATCATCAATATCTGATTTTTCAAACTCAAAATCTTTAAGGATTATTTTTTTAATTTCATTTTTTTTGAGTGAAATTGATATAATTTTTGCATTTTCTTTTACTTTTAATAATTCATCAAGAAGTTCATTTCTATCGTTCAAACTTAATTGTCATATTTTTTTATGTTCAGTTTTTAACTCGGTACTTAAATTAATTAATTGGTTTAACAGGTTAAAAATTTCATAAGATGGATAATTAACAGGAGATCTATTTTCTTTGACAAAAAATGAGCATTTTGCTATAGTTTTATCTCAAATATTATCGTATTTTTTAGCAACTTTTCCGTCTTCATCTTTTTGAAAAATACCATATTCACTAGCACTGTGTTCAGATCCTGGGCCTTTTGCATAATCTCTAACTGAACTAAAAAGATTTAAAAATTTTTCGCTAAATTCTGGGTTAATTTCTTGAACTTCAAAAAGTTTTTTAATTTCATTAACTCATTGTAAGTTAGAAAAACTATAACCGCCCAAATCTTTTGGAATAGAACTGTTTGATTTAAAAAAGCCATTTTTTTTGAAAAAATCGTACAATAAAATGCTAGGATGTTCTATTCCTTCATACTTATCAGCAACATTTTCTTCTTCTAAATCATAAAAAAAGCCACGATTTTCAAGGTAATCATGCAATATTCAGATTAAATCTAATCTTTCAATCTTAGAATCAAGTGCTTTAACTTTTACTTCTAAAATATTTGAATGTTTTGCCGCGCATTTTCTATATATTTCTGTAAACAATGAAAGTATTTTTTCATAATTTTCTGTATCTTTTTTATTAACTCGTTGAATATCGCTAATATTTTCAAGTTCAAATAAGTCTTTATATTTTAATATTAGGTTAATAAATTTTTGATTTCGGTATGCTTTTCGACGAATATTCCTTCTAGTTGAACGAAAAGCGCGTCTTTCATTGGCAGTTTTTCTTTCTTCAAAAGTTCGTGTACCTCAGTTAAGTATTTTGCTTGTTGTGCTATCAATAATTGCTCATCCAACAGATGCAATCCCGAGGTCAAAGCCAATAGTAATATTTTTTTTATTATGCATATTTTTAAACCTTTCTGCTCAAAATATTAATTTTTGCTTTTTTATTATTGATTATTAAATAATATAATTCGCCATTTATTAAATTTTAACAGAAATTTAAGCATTAACCTTTACTAAAAAATAAAAAACCCCACTAGGTGGGGAAATTCGACAGCATAATGCGTCTTATTTTTGTGCGACAATTTCTTACTAGAGTAAAATTTAGTGCGCATACTCATGTATGCAAAATTAATTATACACCATTTTTTATTTTTTTATTTATTTTTTTATTTTTTTTATTCTTATAAAAAAACGAGCATTACTATGAAAAAAATCATTGAAATTAGCGAATCAGAATACGTTTATCTTTTTCTAAACAACATTGTGATCAAAAAAGACAGTGAAAAATTTGTTTTCCCAATTGATACAGTTGATGTCTTAATTTTTGAAAATGACAGAGCAACTATATCAATTCCAGTCATTAATGAACTTGTTGAAAAAAAGGTAAACATTATTATTTGCAAAAATCATTTAC